>CANDNO010000030.1 GCA_947386115.1 uncultured Muribaculaceae bacterium | reverse complement strand
GGAGAATGAGTTATTCCTATCTCAAAGTTTTGCACTTCGATTTGGAATCTTCACGAATATAAGACGCCGCGTCGAGCCGGCCGGTAATAAAAGACAGCATAGGAACCACCGGGATGAGCGATGGCGGCCTATGCTGCCTGTATGATTTTAGAGCCGGTTCGACAATAAATGTTAAATGCGAGGCGAGGGTAACTTTTCAGCGATTTGGAAAAACAATATCGTGGACAATTCGTTAGGCCTGAAAACATAATTATCAGGTAAAATGAGTATTTCTTGTCAAGGCAGACCAAGGCTATCGGGGAATTGATTCATCACTGGATGGAATTGTGGTGGAATGCGTAAAATCAAACTTTGGCTCACGTGATTTTATTCCCTTGTCAGGCCGGTGGGTCGTTGAGCGCACAAATGCATGGCTTGAAAACTTTCGACGGTTATGCCGCAACTATGAGCGGTATCTGACGACAGCAGGGGCGATGACATACCTTGCATCTATACTTTTTATGCTCAGATACATATAAAACTCCCACGCTCACATTATGCGTGTCATACAGCAACCTGTCCCGGGACGAAAGATACCATCGCCACGGCCACTCGTCGGCCCTTTTCGTCACGCTTTTCGGTCACGATGGAGCCCCATCGCTCCCTCAAACCATGACGAAAATGACTCGACGATTGACCGCCTTGCATTTAACATTTATTGTCGAACCGGCTCTAAGATTGTCGATTAGTTGCAGCCGCACGAGCCGTCGCCGCATTCGCAGCCGTCGCCACAGTCGCCGCCTCCGCATGAACCGCAGCCACAGCCGTGGGCAGGCTGGATTTCCTCGGGAGTTGCCTCGCGAACTACCTGGACGGTGCCCTCGAAGCGAACATCCTTGCCGGCGAGCGGGTGGTTGAAGTCCATCTTGACCTTGTCGGCGGTAACATCGAGCACGATACCGCTGATGCGGAAACCGTCGGCGGTCATCATGGGAACGACAGCGCCTTTCTTTATTACTTCGGCATCAAACTTGCCGTCGATTTCAAAGATTTCCTTCTCGAGCTCGGCAATCTGCTCCTCGTCGTAGGGACCGAAAGCCTGGTCGGCCGAAACCTTGACATCAAACTTGCCACCCTGCTCGAGGCCGTCGATAGCCTTCTCAAGGGGTTCGATCATTCCGCGGGTAACACCGAAAACAATCTTTTCGGGATCTTTGGGATCGGTCTGGTGAACGAGTTTCTCGGTACCGTCGGGTGCCACTTCATAGAGGTCATAGACCAGTTCGACATATTTGCCGGGTTGTACTTTTTCCATAATTATAATAGTGTTAAGTAATTCTTAGAGTTTATACATTCTTTTTATAACAAATACCGCGCCAAAAATGTTCAGGGCCGGCCAATATACGTGCGGCCGACATTCGACGGCAGGCCGTGGCAGGCATTGACAGCGAGATCGAAGTGCTCGCGATCGGGGTAACGCGGATAAATATACCCCCGGGGATTGAGCATCGAGTAGACGAGCGTAAGCTCCCCGCGTCCCGCGTCCTTAAAGCCTATCTCGGCACCGGGCTCAAACTCGTAAGTCGATATGTCACGGGCTTTTATCTCACGCAGACACTTCATAGCGCTGCGCCGAATCTCGACACCTTTATATAGATATCGGTCGGCAACGACAGCGCAGATATCGTCGAGCGTGACATAGTCGCGCCACAGCCTGTCATACTCGAGCGGTGATTTATAGAGCAGAATCGTCACGTTGCCGGGGCTATAAAATTTTTCGCCGACCGGCAGCAGCATGTCAGCCCCGACGATACACACTTTAAGCAGTTTTGCGCCATGACGCTGAGCCAGCCTCGCCGCTTCGAGCATCTCGGCCTCATCGGCTACAGAGCGGCTCTCCACGATGTCGAACCGACCGGCAAGGCAGCCAACGAGCCACCTGTCGAGCAGCGAACGGTGGTTATATGCGACAACTACGCGCGGGCGACCGGCCGACGATGCCCCTACGACCTTGACAGACACTCCGGGAATATTCGTGAGCCCTACACCCGCTTTTCGTTTAAGCCACCACACGAGATTGAGCCACAGCTTGCGGGCCGTGATAGGACGATAGCGCAAGTTCCCTTTCGACCCCACGAGGAATCGGAATGCAAGGGGCGGGATGACATAAGCCATCACGACGACCACAATCATGCCTATGACAGCGACCTGCCCGAGCGAACGCATGGCCGGATGCTGAGCGAACGCCAGCACTCCGATGCCAGCAAACATGATAAGCGCCGACACCACGATGCTGCTCTTGTAGCGCGCTACGACTTTCCGGCCATAAGCATACTCATAGCTCAGCCCCTCGGTAATAAATATTGTATAGTCGTCGCCCTGACCGAAAATAAACGTAGCCAGGATGACATTGACGATATTGAAGTGAATATCAAGCATTCCCATGATGCCAAGAATCCATATCCAGCTCACGGCCATAGGGAGGAACGACACGAGGGCAAGCTCGACCCGCCCCATCGACAGCCACAGGAACAGGAACACTATGCAACCGCAGGCAAAACCTATGTAATTGAAATCGTCGGCCAGGGCGCTCGTCAACGACCCGTTCATGCTCTCGACATCAAAGACAATTGTCCCCTCTGGGGCACTACGCTTCAAATCGACCAAATAGCAACTGCCATCCACACCGTCGGGCAAATCAATAGTTTCAACTATCGAGAACCTGCCGGGGGTGATGCTTACATTGCGTGCAAAAAGCGTTTCGATGAGCGGCTTCATCTCCTCATCGCCTATGGTGCCGTAATCGCGATCGAGAATCTCGTAAAACGCGCTGAAGGCACCCGGGGCAAATCCATGGCGCAGCGACGAGGCTTCGATAAGCCCAACCAGCGAATCCTGCTTGTCGGCAACGCGCTGCCAACGGCCAAGGCGCTCCAACTGACGCTCGCGCGAAACAATAAAACGTCCCGTGAGGGTGCGGTCAAGACTGTCGGCGAGCCGTTTGGTGCGCTCATACTGCAGCACGGCTTCATCCCAGGTGGCACCGCACGATGCCAGATATGCCTTGTGGTCGCCGGCTGTATCGAACGTGCGGCCGAGGCGGTCAAGCAATACTTTATTATTGTCAGTCAGATAGTTTATCTTTCTGAGGTCAGGATCAAACGTGGTTTTGAAGCTGAAAACGGCAAAAATTGCAGTCAACAGCATGATAGACCATAGTGTAACACGGCTTTGCGGCACATCGACCGCTGCCAAGCGGTCGATGAGATTCCCGCCTCGCTCCCGCCCTAATTTCACCACATGGGGCAAGAAAATCAGCACAAAGAATATCGTCCCCACCAACAGCATGGAGCTGAACAGTCCCAGGTCGTGCAGCGCAGGAGAATCGAGAGGCACAAGACACAGGAAAGCTCCAACAGTGGTCACATTGCCCACCACGAGCGGGGCGACAATCTGTGCCAGCGTAGCCTTGCGGTCCTTACACTCCCCGAGGTGGTCGACGAGATGCAGCGGATAATTGACAGCGATGCCCAACATCACCGACGCGATGCCTATGACGATTATCGACACCGAGTCGTAGTACAGCGCGATGGCACCCATGGCAAACAGCCAGCCCCACCCCACCGACACGAATATCAAGGCAATATTTCGCGCGCTACGGAAAACATATACAAGCAAAGCCATTATCACAATGCCGGCCGCGATGATGCTCCAGAGGCTGTCGTGCCTTATACAGCGGGCGTTCTCGACAGCGATAATCGGTCCGCCTGTAAACGTTATTTCAACATCGGGACAAACGGCCGAAGTCGCTGCTGAGGCATCCTCGAGCATATCGACGAGCAACCCGTTGAGACCCGACTCGTTAGCACCAAACGACGACTCCAGCAGCACAAAAGCATCGGTACCATCGGCCGACAGGATGTAGCCGTCGACGGTATTTATCTCACGGGGCGCCTCGGCCTGTAATCGGCCCATCACTCCGGCAAAGAGTCCGAGTGGATCATGCCTCACGTTGTCGACAATCATCCCCGAGGTGGGCATCTGCAATAACTCCTTCACGGCGCCAAGACGGCGGTCGACAGCACCCGGGTCACCAAGGATAGAGTCAATGCGGTCATAATCAGCGTCGTCGAGAAAAACCGGCATTAACGAATAAACGGCATCGGTGACACGGCTGGCATCATCCTCGTCGACGGTAGCGACCACGCGGGCCACATACCCCAAGGAATCTCTCGCACTTATATTATCAAGTAGCGCTTCCACGCCGGCAATCACCGTGTCGGCATCGTTGCCGCTGACTACGGCATAGATGCGATTGGCGCCGGTGATGTCCTGATAAATCTCCATTGCCGCAGCATTTTCATCGTCAAACGGCAGGAAATCCCTGATATCCTCCTTATACCCTATCGACAGCGTCGACACAAGCATAAAAGCTGTGACGCCGGCAAATAACAGCCACGCCACGGGGCGATGACGCTGCAGGTACAGGTATATGTCAAGAACTATGCGCGTCATTCTTCGTCGAGGAAATTATTGTTAAGCCACTTTATAAACGCTTCGGGCCATGTGGCAGCCTCGGCCGATGTCTTGGCAGCAGTGCAGCCGAAACCATGCCCGCCTGTGGCATACTGTATATACCTGTGCTCTACCCCGGCAGCCGTCAGAGCCGTGTCGAGCAGAACCGAGTTGCGGTAATCCACAACGGGATCATCCTTGCAGTTTACCAGAAACACCGGGGACATGTCGGGCCTCACGTGCCGCTCGAGCGAGAGCGAGTCGGCCATGGCATCGTTTATCGCCGATCCCTCGCCCATGATGCCTCGGCGCGACCGTTTATGCATCGACTCGTGGGTGAATGTGACGACGGGATAAATCGACGCGACAAAATCGGGGCGCACATCCCGACCGCGCCCAAACGCATCAAAACGCTCTGCGGCAAGCACCACCAGATGCCCGCCGGCCGAGAAACCCATCACCCCCACTCTGTGCGGGTCTATGTGATACTTTGACGAGTCACACCGCACAAGCTCTATGGCACGCTGAATGTCAAGCAGCATATCGGGATAACGGTTTCCCCGCCGTAACAGCCTGGAGTGGGTAATGAAAGCCTCGATACCGGCAACACGATACTCCAGAACGAAAGCCGAGATACCGTTTCGCTGCAGCCATCGGGCCACATCGGCACCCTCCGTCCCGCGGTCGAGCCAGAAATAACTGCCGCCGGGACACACGATCACAGCCGGTCTTTCGTCGCCCTCGGCAAGATATGGCGTCATCTTCACCTTGGCCTTGCAATCGGTTCCAGCCCAGATGTTAACCGACTCCTGCGCGGCAGCGCTCAAGCAGCAGCACAAGAACGTGAACAGCAATGTGATACGGAACGATTTCATAACAACGGCGCAAATGTATAAGTTATATTTCGGCGGGTATTTCGAAGCACAACAGTATCGCCGGTGGAGGTAAGTTCATAGCCTCGACTCGGACCGGCATCCTCACCATTGATCACCTGCATTATCGCAGAAAGGTCGCGCCTGAGCACATACCTCACCCTCCACTTGTCAAGGAACTTTATGACATTGAGCAGCTTGACCTTGTGCTTTTTCGTGTTGTATGTAAAATCGATTGCCGAGAAACCGAATTCGTTGATTATCGAACCTTTAGTCACATCACTTCCGTCGCCGGCAAGTATGAGTATGCCGGTAATACTCCCACCGGGAGTATCCATCGCAAACGTGTAACGCTGACGCACGACATCACCTCCCGCATCACTCGCAAAACCGGAAAAAAGTCCTGCAACAAGACTAAGGAATAGCAAAAAGGCTCGCATCGAGAGGTTTGTTCAATACTATATCCGACAGGACGATATCGGTCACATCGCCGTTTTTTTCCCGCAGGCTTATACGGGTTACCATCCGAGCCGAACTGTCGAGAACGAGATCGACCGATTTTAGCAACTGCTTGATTTCACGTCTTCTGGGTGTCAGGGTCAATATGGGAGACTCGGATGTTCCGCCCACGGCGATATCAAAATCGGCCTTGGCATCGGCAAGACGTCCCGTGACGGTACTGATCATGATTCGGGCTATCTGTCCGAACATCTTGTTGGACTTGGCATCCATCACATTACTGCGGCTGTCATTCCCTACAAACACCTTATCGCCGTCAAACACAAAGCGATAGCTGTAGGGAGAGGTATATTCCCATCTCATCAGCCCCGGGCGCTTGAACGACATCGTTCCGCGCGACACCATCTCGTCGGCCAGCAGTGACAGGTGCTTCGTCTGCACAAACCGGCAGGTCATGGTCTCGACGTCGGCGGCCGCACGGCTCAGTTTCTCAACGACATCGGCCGACAATGCGCTTTGCCCTGACACAGTCATCAAGGCCGACACGCAGCATACGATTATCGCCAGAAAACGTCTCACGGCATCAAAACGTTTATTTTACCTTTCTGATTACCAGCGCACTGTTGGTTCCGCCAAAGCCAAACGAGTTGGAGAGCACAATGTCGACAGGACAATCGACCGTCTCGCGGGCGATATTGAGCCTTGCCGCAGCCTCGCAAGGCTGCTCGAGATTGATATTGGGGGCGACAAAGTTGTTCTGCATCATGATGACGCTGTACACAATCTCGCTCGCGCCGGCCATCCAGCACTCGTGACCGGTCATCGACTTGGTCGAGCTTATCAGAGCTTTGGTTCCGTTGAACAGGCGATCAAGTGCCTGAGCCTCATACATATCGCCCTGAGGTGTCGAAGTGGCGTGAGCGTTGATATAGTCGATATCCTCGGGCTTGACACCGGCACAGTCCATGGCACGCTGCATCGCAATGACCGAACCCTGGTCGCTCGGTTGCGATATACCGCCGCCGTTGCTTGAAAAACCGTAACCGGTAACCTCGGCCAAGATATTGGCACCGCGGGCCACGGCATGGTCGTAATCCTCGATAACCAGAGCTGCAGCTCCACCGCTCGGAATCAAGCCGTCGCGACCGGCATCAAACGGACGGGAAGCCCGCGTGGGATCCTCCATGCGCTTAGAGAAAGCACCGAGGGCATCGAACGTTGCCATCGAGTAATAGTTGGTTTCCTGCGCTCCACCGGCAAGTACCATATCCTGCAGGCCCTGCTTGATGAGCATGTAAGCGAGACCTATCGAGTGTGAGCCGCTGGCACAAGCCGCACTAATCGTGAAGTTTACGCCTCTGAGCTTGAAGATTGTGCTCAGGTTCATGTTCACGGTCGAGTTCATCGACTGGAATATGAATCCCGATCCCAGCAAAGCCGAGTCGTGCTTCTCTTTCATTATCTCGGCAGCCTCAATGACGGGCTTGGCCGAAGAATCGTTGCCGAATATTATACCGACCTCATTTGACGCAAGATACTCGGGGGTCACTCCGGCCTGCTCAAAAGCCTGGCTTGCAGCCATGAATGCATACTCAGCCTCCTCGGGCATGCCGATGCGCATGCGGCGGTCGATTACACCTTTGAGCTTGGGCCGCTCCACGATGCCGGTCAAGGCCGACTGGTAACCATAGTCAAAACGCTGGTCATCAAGGCCTATTCCCGAACGGCCGTTATAAAGCGAGTCTTTAACTTCATCAATATTCTTGCCAATGCAAGACCATATTCCCATGCCGGTGATTACAACGCGACGATTACTCATAGATAGGGTCAGTAGTTTTTTTGTTCGACTTTTTATTCTTATCTTTCAGGTACTTGGTTACGAAACGGCCAAAATCGCCTCCCGCCTCGCGTATCACATCGCCCACGAGATTTGAGAATGAGCCTATACGTCCCTCGCGTGTACGCTCGGTAACCACGAGCAACGTGTCCCCCGATGCAGTGTCGGTGAAAGTGTATTCACACAGCGCCTCGTTTCCCTTGCGATTGATCGACAGCACCTTCACCTTCAGCGTCAGTGGCCGATTCTCTTTCCGGGTGAGCATTATCGACTTGCAGCGGTCATTAAACCGCTGAATGAAATCGGCATAATACTTGCGTATCTCATACTCGAAATCCTCGGTCTGCGACACATCGTCCAGATATTCGTTCAGCGGCAAACCTTCGACCTCAGCCTCAGAGAAATCGATTACAAGTGTTGCAAGGCGGTCACCGTCAAGGCCATCGCCGCCGGTCACGGTAAAAGCGCGCGACGCCATCGTAGACAGCAACAGCATTAAGACCAAGCAAAATTGTTTCATAAACCTGTGAAATATAATATTTGACACAAAGATACGAATAAGTCGAGTGCAAAAGCAAATTTATTTGGTTTTGCCGAGCAAAAGTATCTTGAACAGAGCCAATACCACCCGCCCTCACGTACACACACCAAGCGAGGCGCTGTCATCCCGACGCGCCTCGCTTGATAAACCAATCATTATCACATTATATCTTTAAGCAATGGAAAATTCAAATCCTACTTACATCAATAAAACATCAGCCCACCCCAAAAAGTTCAACCCCACATCAAAAAAATTTATCACGACACAAATAAAACTCTACGTACATATTAAATGCAAAATAAGCCATAGCACGTGTAGCCGCCGTCATATACCGCTTATAGTTACGACATTAGCGACGAAATTTTTCAAGCCATGTATTTACCCGCCGGTATGACAAAGGGCTATAATCCCGTGTACCAAAGAGGGCTTTGAATTTAACGAGGTTTTGTTTGGCTGAATCAATGGAATGAGTTACCTTTACATCGCATCTCAAGGTCCCTTTTTGAGCTGTCGCTCAGCCATAAAACAGCATTACTTCTTCACTACAACTCAAAAAATCACTCCATGATATGCGACCCTGCGATTAACATTTATTGTTGAACCGGCTCTAAAACTAAAATAATGGATAATTACAGCAACAAAGATAACATACCCGCTTTTGTAAAACGCGATACAATCATTTACGGCAAGGAATACGCTCAGCTTTTAAACTCACTGAAAGAACGTTATCGCAAATCACGGATAAAAGCAGCTGTAAAAATCAATACATTCATGATTGAGTACTATTGGGAGATGGGCAGGCAAATCACTCGGCTTCATGAAGCATCCAAATGGGGTAGCGCTTTTTTCGACTGCCTAAGTCTTGACTTAAAAAGTGAATTTCCCAATCAATCGGGGTTTTCTGTGACCAATATCAAGTATGCAAAACGCTGGTATGAATTTTATAACCAAGAAGATGAAAATCGTCAACAAGTTGTTGACGATTCTGTAATGCCATCCGATTTTGGTCTTGTTCCTTGGGGACATCATATATACATTTTCACTCGCAGTAAGTCGATAAGGGAAGCTCTTTTTTATATTGAGGAAACTATACAAAACGGTTGGAGCCGCTCGGAATTAGTTGCCGAAATTGAAAACGACCTATACGGTAAAAGAGGAAAAGTCATTACCAATTTCGACAATAAATTACCGGCTCCATATAGCGGTCTTGCAAAGGCTATATTGAAAAGTCCATATGATTTTGGCTTCATTGACAAAAAGATTACCTCCGAATTGCAATTAGAAAATGAACTTGCAGCCAATATAACACGTTTTCTACTCGAATTAGGCCAGGGTTTCGCATATGTAGGTCGACAGATGGAACTTAAAACACCTGGTGGACAAACATTCATTCCTGATATGATTTTTTATCATACACGCCTAAAATCATATATTGTTTGCGAACTAAAGGTTGTGCCGTTTATTCCTGATTTCGCCGGTAAATTGAACTTTTATGTATCAGCTGTCGACGAACTCATGAAACAGCCGGATGACAATCCTACGATTGGACTGTTGATATGTAAATCAAAAGATGACACAGTAGTTGAATGGTCGTTTCGTGGAATGAACCAACCACTCGGAGTTGCCGAATATAAGCTACAAAAATTTATCTCTGAAAAGGCTGCAAAACTCCTTCCTTCAGAAACCGAACTGCAAAAAATTATCAATACATACGATGATATGTAAGATATACTGCCGACAATAGTATAAAAAGTCCTTGGCTATCAACAGTTACACTACGATGTCGTATTTGTTGAGGATGATGGCGGGGTGGTAGGACAGTTTGGCCTGTCGTAGGCCTTCGTCGCCGGCGTCTTCCTCTCGATTTATATATCTTATCTCGGGGTACTTGGTGAGGATGTGCTCGGCAAACAGCTTGTTTATCGTTTCGCCGGCACCGGGTACCTCGTGATCCATTTTTTCGATATGGGTAAACAGGGTATCGCCGATCACTTCGCCCATCGTGAACGCCACTACACGGCGAGAATCATCGCGAAGCAGCAGTCCCTCAAACGGATAGGCACCATAATTATCGACAACCGACAATGTCTGTGCACTCTCCTCGGCCGCACTCGCGGCATCGACCGGCTGACGTCCGAGCCAGTCGACATAAGCCTTGCGCACTTCCATCAGATTTCCCGTCCCGATTGTCTCAACGCTGTAGCCGGGATTCATAGCCATGAAACGGTTGACGTGATTGCGCTTCTTGTTCAGCTTTTTACCGGCAAGCGAGGCCAGCGAACGGGCATCATAGATATAGTCGCTCCAGTCGTTGAGCCGCTCGATATGGCCAGGAACGAGCGAACGCAGTTCATCGATGCGGTCGTCGGGGACTGCAGAGAACCTCAGCGGAACGCGATTTACGCGGCAATAATCCATGATAAGGTCGACGGCACACGACAACGGCATGGCGCCAACAGGCAGCGAGAAAGCCGGCAACTCAGGATGCACCTCGCTCACACCTTTGATAAACAAGGTGTTGCCATAGATGCAATACTCGTAGTCAAAATAGTCGGTCCACATAAGTATTCCACCCACGCTGAAATCGTTGGCACGCGACCGCGACAGAGGCAGAAGCCTCATAATCTCGGGTATAGCGCTGATGGATACCGGCTTAAAGTGTAACGCCGTTGCATTACAGGCCACACGGCGTGAAGATGTTACAGGAGCAGTATTAAGTGTGATGTTTCTCATAAATGTATAGAAGAATGTTTACTTCCATAACATTTATGAGCACACCATTGTTTACTTGGGCAAGCTGAATGCTGCCTAAACACAGTGTTTTAAAAGCGGAGGGTGACGCCTACGAGACCGCGGAGGCGCTGGCCGGGCATGGCTCCCGACTGCAGGTAGCGCTGCTGGCCTATTCCCTCGACGCGGGCGAAGATGCCGAAAGTATCGTCAAACGAGTATGTGGCACCTACGCGTCCCGAACTTATACGGCCCAGGCTCTCAAACTCGTAATCGACAAACAGCGGCAGACCCATATCGTCCTGCATGGATGTTATGCTGCATATTTTTCGTCCGAGTCGCAGTTCGTAACCACCTTCGAGAGTGAGTTCATCAATAGGTCTCCACTTTACTGTCACGTCCAATACCTGCTTGGCACGGTCCATCCACTTGTAGTAGGCGTGGCGCAACTTGTTGCTTACAGCGCCCTCGAGTGTCGCTGTTGCCGAAAAGCGCGTGCCATGTTCATATTTGAGCGACAGGCTGTAATAAACCGTCGAGAGATAGGTCGACGAGAAGGTGCTCACGCCGTCGGCAAGAGTGGGCATAACCCAGTCGGACGCACTGCTGAAACCACCCTGAGCCGTAAAGCTGAATCCACGGAACGGACCAATCGACACACCATACTTTATATCACCTTCAAGAAACGAGGGTGAGGCGGCCGACAGTGGTGCGGCATACCGGCTCCGGTCATAGAGCACGCCGAGAGTGTTGAGTTGTGTGCCGGTCTCTACAGTAGTGAACATCAACATGTAGGGCGACAGATTCCAGTTGAGCATACCTTTGGCGCCCATGTGGGTGGAGCCGCCGTCGCCGGTACCGAAATCGACCTGCGGGCCCACGTGGCCGGAAAATTTCGAGGAGTTGAAACGGAACGAGGCACCCACACTCAGCACGCCACGGTTGAGACGCCCTGCCGGGTGGAATTCGCCCTGCCCGGGCATGTACAGATAGCGGTTGCTAAGCGATGCGTTGCGATAGCCCACGCTGATTCCCATACCGAATATGTCATTGAACATAAACTGTCCCGAAGCATTTACTCCGCCGCTGAACTCATGCAAGGGTTTCACACCTGCAAGGGCTTCGTGATCGAATCCCACCGGAAAGCTCGCTTTGCCGTAACCGAAGTAGTCCATATCGGCGCTAATGGCATAGCCCGACGCTGCATCGTCGAGCGTAGAGCGCCATCCCGCACTGAGCCGGTAGCGGGTAACATCCTGCGTAGAAGGGTCGAGAACCGATGCAGGATAATTGAAATGAGACAGATACAGCGACGTAGCAGCCGACAGTACTCCGCGCCTCGAGGCATGAGAGAAGTTGAGACCAAGGTCAAAGTCGGTTGTCGATACGCGGGCACGACGCTCGTCGGGCATCTCGTCGCGTGTCATATACCCCTTGTAGCTGTTACGGTTCAACTGAGTCCAAGCATTGAGGCGTGTCGAGGCGCTGTTTACCAGACGGTAACCGGCCGACACTCCGAAATCGGCTCCGGGGAAGTAGCCGGCCACAAGATACCCGTCATTGTCGGTAGCACTGTAAATGGGCGAACCCTCGACAGGCTGTAGCATGCTTATCATCGGGGTCACAGGCATCGCTATGGCGTTGCCGCTGTATTGCAGCGACGAGGTCGGGAACGACTTTGTGAGCGTTCGGGGCGACACATCGAGACGCGATGCAGCTCTCACCTCGGGCTGCAACTCTACGGTAACATCCACATCCTTGGTGTATGTCTGAGCCTGGACGGCGTTCGTGGCCATCAACGTTGCCGCGAGAACGGGTATATATATTAACTTTTTCATTTGCTTGAATTTAGACGCGTGTCAATCATGTTGAAGATATCAGGCTCAGAGCCGGGGTAGTTAGAACGCAGGCTCTTGAGGTATTCGTCGGCCTCGAATGTATCACCCTGGGCACGATACAGATCGCTCATGAGTATATACCCGCGGGCAAGCCAGTAGCTGTGGGGCGTATTGGAGTCGACAAGGGCGTTGACCGCCTGCCATGCAAACTTGGTATTATTCGTATCGTAGTAATACTGAGCCATATAGTAGAGACTCTTGGCACCGATAAGGTCGGCGGGATTCACGGCGAGTGTACGCCATATCTCGACGGCGTCTTCGCCGCGCCCTATATTGCTGAGCGCCACTGCCTTGATAAAGCTAACCTCCGACTGCTGCCCCGCACCGAGCGACGATGATGACAGCAACATGTCGGCAATCTCTATGACATCGTCATACCGTCCCATGTCGCGCGACGCCTTGAGACGTCCAAGACGGCTGCGGTTGAGCATATTGGCATCGGCAGCGCGGAGCTCCAGCGCACGATAACTTTCGAGTGCCTCTGGAACCATGCCGAGCGCCATCTCGGCATCGGCCTTGATGGCAAGACCCTCGGCGGCAAGCTCGCCATCGGGATAATCGGCCGTAAGGCGCGACGCGTGTCTGAGCGCGGCCTCGTTATCGCCGCCGGCCACATCGTTTTGTGCCAGCAACAGCAACGTCTGGGGCGCATACTCGCCATGAGGATATTTCGCGAGGTAAGCCTCCCACTGGGCGGGAGTGCGGGCCGAGGTGAACGTCGCGCGGTCTATCTCCGAGGGGTCGACGGCCGGCGCGTTAGGCACCGTAGCCATAAACGCCACGAAGTCGTCAAGCCTGCCCTGCTCGGCTGCGAGAGCCTGCAGATAGCGTGCGGCAAGCGATGCCTCCCGCGAGGGTGAATGCCGCTTTATCAGCCGGCAATATGTGTCGTAGGCATCGGCCCCGCGGCTGTTGCTTGACTGGAGGGCTCCCATGAGCAGCATTGCCTGGCGGCACTGTGCCGTGTTGGGGTACTCGCGCTCCACGCGGCGATAGGTGAGCAGCGCGTCATCGACGCGGTTGTCGTTGGTGTAGGCCTCGGCGATATCAAGCAGTGCCTGTGGCACGAGGGGCGATGTCGGGAAACGTGCTATCATCGAGTTTAGGCCATCGATCTGGGCCGACTGGTCACCCTTCCAGCCCCACATGATTGCCCGCTGATACATGGGATAGTCGGCCGACGAGGGGTCGATACGCGCGGCCTTGTCATAGCAGCGTATTGCGTTATCGAGGTCGCGGGCGGCATAGTAGCAATCGGCAATGCGGTTCGTAGCGTCAGCCTCCATTGAAGTGGAGACATCGGCCATCCCGAGCAACTGCTCGAAACGCTCGCGCGACCTGTCATATTTCTTCTGAGCGAAAAGTGCGTAGCCCAGATTGTACATAGCAAGCGTGCGGTTTCCGCCCGATGCCGACGACCGCGACAGATAATTGCTGTAGCCGGTCGCAGCCCTTGCATAATCTCCTTTCTTGTAGTAACAATCGCCAAGCAGCAGGTCACATTCCGTCACGATACCGGCATCCTGGCCGGTAATCGAGCGGGCCTCATTGAGATACCTGATTGCCTCATCGTAACGTCCGGCGGCAAGATCGCGCGCACCAAGGGTGTACAGCACCTGTTGCCGCGCGGCGACAATACGCGGCGAGGGTTTCTTGATCTTGTCAATACTTACCAAGGCAGCCTCGTAGTTATCGTCGCTCATATACCCGTAGGCAAGATACTCCGATACCTTAGACACATACTTCGAATCGGGGAAACGGCTTATGAAATCTTCAAACACCGACACCGAGCTGCCGAAGGGCACACGGCCACCGTCGCTGCGTGCCACACAGTAGTTGTAGTAGGCCTCCTCGGTCACCCGCCTGTCGGCATCAAGCTCGACGGCGCGGTTGAGCGCTATGATAGCCGCCGAAACGTCGCCGAGGTACATATAGCTCTGGCCTATGGTGAGCAGAGCGCTCTGAGCCATCGCGTCATCCAGTCCCGATGGTGATTTAAGGGTCTCGATTGCCGAGCGATATTCGCCCGTGCGATACTCGCTCATGCCCAGGATGTACAGCGCCGACGGCAACGGCGCGCCGGGAGTGTCGGCAACATAGCTGCGCAGGTAGGGAATGGCCATGTCGACGGCGCCGGTATTGTAAAGCGCCTCACCGGCTATACGCGAGGCCTCTGCCCGATACTCCACAGGGACATCCTTGTTGTTGATAAGGCGACGCGCCATGCTCAGCGCACGGTCGTTATCCCCCTCGATGAAGTATATCTGACACAGGTAGTATGGCGCCATACCTGCGGGAAGGCGAGTATCGGTCACGCCTTCGAGAAGCTTTCTGGCCTGCGTGTAGTCTTTGTCGGCATAAGCGATATAGCCGCGATAGAAACGTGCGTTGGCACTCTGCGACGTCGACGACAGCGATGCGAACACACGGTCGGCATCGGCCCGCTGCCCCATCTGCAATAATGCGATACCCATGTTAAGGCGGCGTTGAGCATCGGTCGACGGGTCGAGCGACTTGTCGCCGACACCATCGTACCATCGGTAGGCCTTATACCATTCGTGGCGGTCCATCAGGCAGTTGCCTATCACTACGGCCACACTGTGCCGGGCCGTAGACTGAGGATAGCGTGTAAGGAACTGTTTGAGCAGACTCACAGCACGCGGATCGGCGTCACGCGCGGCCGAGAGAGCGAGTTCAAGCTCCGACAGCTCGGTAGGGTCGGCAATTTCACCATAGTGTGTCAGCTGGTCCACAGCCGCCGCATTGAGCGAGGCGTCGAAGTAAAAGACACCACGGTCAAGGAAACCGTCGGGCATACCCGAGTTTATGCCTGCCGTGACAGGCATTGCGGCCAATAGTGCCGATATGGCAAGTGGTATAAGGCGTTTCATAGTTATTGGGCAAAGAGCTCTAAATTATTGATGCCACCTCTTTGAATGCATGGGTGGTAAGTGTATTATCATTGTGACGTAACGTGAGGTGTCCTGTGGGTGCGACACTCTCGATCGAGGCCATGAAGGTGTCGCCGTCGGGCAACCGGTAGGGATGCAGCCCCTCGCGACGCCACAACTTCCGGCGGTAACGGTTAGCGATGGGTTCGTGACCCTGCACCGTACCTACGATCGAGACATTGTCTATGATTGCCTGGCACACCCGCTCGAGCAACGGCTCGAGTTGATACTCACTGCCGGTTATCTGCCACAGGCTCACGGGGTTGGGAGCATCGCTACGGAACTCGCGCTGATTGATATTGATACCCACGCCGGCAATCGACCTTACGATCGACATGCCGCTGAGCGTGTTCTCAATAAGAATGCCGCAGAGCTTGCGGTCGCAGTAATATATATCGTTGGGCCACTTTATGGCAAGTAGCTCAGGTTCAGGGACCAGCGGAGCCAGCGTATCGACAATGGCTACAGCGACAGCTTCGCTTATGGCGTACTGGGCCGAAGCCACAATACCCTCGGGGCGCAACAATACCGAGAACGTGAGATTGCGTCCGGGCTCGGCTTCCCAGGAGTTGCCGCGCTGTCCGCGTCCGGCGCTCTGGCAGTGGGTCACGACAACCGTTCCGGCGGGAGCATCGGGCAGCGATTCTCGCAGGTAGGTGCTTGTCGAGCCCACCTCGGGCAGGGTTATTATGTTCATAGGCTGAACAGTTGCATCGTGCGCGAGTCGTCGTCGTTGACGAGCAGCTTGACACGCACGGTATCGTCGGGCAAGAGTTCCTCGACACGCTCAGGCCACTCGAGCAGACACAGCGCGCCTGAGTCGAAGTAGTCCTCGATACCCATATCCAAAGCCTCATCGAGATCATTGAGACGGTATAGGTCAAAGTGATAGATGAGCTCGGCGGTTGTGTCGGAACGATACTCGTTGACTATCGAGAACGAGGGAGAATTAGCCACATCCTCGGTCACTCCGAGTTCGCTGCACAGAGCGTTGATAAACGTTGTCTTTCCGGCGCCCATATCGCCGTAAAATGCAAATACTGTCGAGTCGTCCATCGCCTCGACAAACTCGCGGGCCGCACGCGGCAGGTCGGCGAGCGAAGTGATATTAATCGTTTTCATCGTGTTTTGGGTGATAATGTCACCAGCGGCACGAGCATCTCTTCCATCGAGATACCCCCGTGCTGGAACGTATCGGTGTAATATTGAACGTAATGATTGTAGTTGTTGGGATAGGCAAAGAAGTCGCGGCCACCGGCAAAGATGTAGGTCGACGAGATATTGGGCGACGGCAGGCCATAGGCGGCCGGGGTCTTTATCTCATAGACCTGCTTGGGATTGTAGCTCAGATTTTTACCCACCTTGTAGCGCAGGTTGGTGTTGGTGTTTTTGTCACCGACAACCTTGATGGGATTGTTGACGCGTATCGTGCCGTGGTCGGTCGTGAGCACGATGTGATAACCGCGCGCGGCGATAGCACGGAACAGGTCGATGGTGCCGGCATGACGGAACCACGACTGGGTCAAGGCCCTGTAGGCGGCATTGTTCGACGCCAGCTCGCGTATCATCTTCAGCTCGGTACGGGCATGCGACAGCATGTCGATAAAGTTGAGCACCACCACGTTAAGATTATTGCCGTCGAGTTTGGATATCTCGCGGGTGAGTTTTTCCACCCCAAGGGAGTCGTTGATCTTGGTGTAGGAGAAGCGGTCGGAACGTCTGAAACGCTCTATCTGTGTGGCTATCAACGGCGACTCGTTGATATTCTTGCCCTCCTCGGCTTCCTCGTCGACCCATAGATCGGGAAACATCTTCTCGATCTGTGCCGGCATGAGGCCTGAGAATATCGCGTTGCGGGCATACTGTGTGGCAGTGGGCAGAATCGACGTGTACAGCGACTCGCTTATCGTGAACGTGTCGGCAAGCATGGGTTTGATTGTCTCCCACTGGTCGAGACGGAAATTGTCGATGAGCACAAAGAACACCTTTTCGCCACGGTCGAGAAGCGGAAAAACGCGCTTGCGGAACACATCGGGACTGAGCAGCGGACGTTCCGGGTCGTCGCTCTCGGCGCTTATCCAGTCATGGTAATTGCGCTTGACATATTTGTAAAACTCGCTGTTGGCCTCAACACGCTGCATGTCAAGCAGCTCATCCATATTGGTTTCAGACGCGGCCAGCTTAAGCTCCCACTCCACAAGACGTCGATAGAGCGACTGCCAGTCACCGAGCGTATCGGCCGCGGCAATCGACTGCCCTATCTCGCCAAAATCCTGCCTGTAGCCGGTCGAGGCCTGCTCGGAGACAAGGCGCTCGCTATGCAGATTCTTTTTGATCGACAGCAGTATCTGGTTGGGGTTGACCGGCTTGATAAGGTAATCGGCGATATTGTTGCCCACAGCCTGGTCCATGATGTTTTCCTCCTCACTCTTGGTGATCATGATTACCGGGACGGCCGGAGCCACGCGAGCCAGCAACGGCAAGGTTTCCAGGCCCGTAAGGCCGGGCATATTCTCATCAAGAATAATAAGATCAAACGGCTCGTGCTCAGCCAGTTCGACAGCATCGCGACCCGAACAAGCCGTAGTGACATCATAACCCTTTGACCTTAAAAACAGAATGTGGGGCTTGAGAAGGTCAATCTCATCGTCAGCCCACAGTATGCGTGAATTACCCATAAGCAACAGAGTTTGTAGCCCAAAGATACAACATTTGCCCGTAAGCACCCAATCTCCACCCCCAAGTTTCACATTATTTAGACCCTGCCGTCAGTAAATAAGAAAAAATCACCTGTAATCGAACCTTTTTTGCAACACCCGTGTTATAAGAGTGTAAGTAGGATTTGAATTTTCCAGTGCTTAGATATAATGTGATAATGATTGGTTTATCAAGCGAGGCGCGTCGGGATGACAGCGCCTCGCTTGGTTTATGCACTTTTTTCTCGTAAACCGCGCTATAAAATCTTCATCGCGATGGCGGCACAGGCTTCGGCATCAGCAAGAGCATGATGGTGGTTGGTCAGGTCGTAGCCACAGGCGGCTGCAACCGTGTGCAACTGGTAGTTGGGCAATCTCATGCAACGGCGTGATGCGGCAAGCGTGCACTTGAATTCGTAGCCCGGATATTCCATGCCGTATTCTTCAAAGACTGCTTTAAGGCAACTCTCGTCGAACGGGCGGTTGTGGGCTACGAGAGGCAGCCCGGCTATGCGGTCTTGTATCCGGGCCCAGACGCCGGGAAAATCGGGTTGACGGTCGGTATCGCGCCGTGTGAGGCCGTGAATGCGCGTAGTCCAGTATGTATAATAGTTGGGCGTGGGTTGTATGAGACTATAGAAGCGATCGACAATCTCGCCCCCGCGCACTATTACGATGCCGACACTGCACACGCTGGTGCGCTGTCCGTTGGCGGTCTCAAAGTCTATCGCGGCAAAGTCCTGCATAGGTAATACGGTTCAAAATCAAGTATATAAAAAAAGAGCCAGGCTCAATGCTTGACTCTTTCACTTTTTTAGTCGGGGTGACTAGACTCGAACTAGCGACCTCACGCCCCCCAGACGCGTACTCTAACCAACTGAGCTACACCCCGATTTCTAAAAGGCACTGCAAAGGTACGCCCATTTATTAAACTGTGCAATACTTTGAGCTAAAAAATCACATATTTTAACTTTTGTTTAATGTTTCAGTGTCGGTCTTGGACCGGCACGAAGGGCACACCCCTTTGAGCATGTAGTTGACCGACCGCACTTTAAACCCATCGGGGACGTCGACCTGAGGCACATTAACATCGTCGAAGCAAAATACCTTGTCGCATACCTCACAGTAGAAGTGAACATGCATATCGTCGGGGGTACAGTGATGGTGGCCATGGCACAACTCATACTTTGTCACTCCGCGACCATCCTCAACCGAGTGGATGACCTCATGTTCCTGCAGCAAGGTAAGGACCCTGAAAATACTCGAACGGTCGAGTGTCCTGAGCTGAGATTCAAGTTCCAACAGGCTCAGTGGTGAATGGGCGGCAAGTAGCGCCCGGAGCACTATGATGCGGTTTGACGTCGGCTTAACGCCGGCAGCTTCCATTATATCAACAGGTTGTGTATCCATCAATTCAATATTTTGAATGCAAAGTTAATAATTATTGTCGAACCGGCTCTAAGACTAAAGATTTATATGATTTTAAGCATAATTGCCACC
This sequence comes from uncultured Muribaculaceae bacterium, assembly GCA_947386115.1. Taxonomy (GTDB): domain Bacteria; phylum Bacteroidota; class Bacteroidia; order Bacteroidales; family Muribaculaceae; genus JAAVFS01. Next base: position 9,337 of record CANDNO010000030.1, on the reverse strand, counting down.
CGGTTGCAGATTAATAGCCGTAACTTTGCAGTATGGAATTACTCAACTCACTACTGTTCATGCTCAACGAGATGTCACCGTACATCCTCCTGGGCTTCCTCATAGCCGGACTGATGCATGCCTTCATCCCGCAACAGACGTTTGCCCGCCACCTCTCTGGTACAGGATGGCGTGCTGTTGTAAAATCGGCCCTGATTGGTGTCCCGCTGCCTCTGTGTTCGTGCGGAGTGCTCCCTACAGCCATTGCAATGCGGCGTAACGGGGCTTCGCGGGCGGCATCGACGTCGTTTCTCGTTGCCACACCACAGACAGGCGTCGACAGCATAGCTGCCACATGGTCTCTGCTGGGGCCGGCATTCGCAGTCGTACGCCCTGTAGCCGCACTCGTCACGGCCATTTTCGGTGGCCTTGCTGTAGGCAAAGCCGAATCGAAAGAAGACAGTCACCATCACTCGTCATGCGGCCAAGCCGACGAGCGTCCTGAAGGCTTCATGGCCCGCTGCATGGCTGCCCTGCGTTATGGATTTATCGATCTCGTGGGAAGTATAGGCGGATGGCTTGTGATAGGACTTATTATCGCCGCATTGATAACGGTGTATGTTCCGGCCGACTTCTTTACCGTGCTGGGACGAAATCCTGTGATTTCGATGCTTCTCGTACTCGTCATCGCCATTCCTATGTATGTATGCGCCACCGGGTCAATACCTATCGCTATGTCTCTTGTGCTTAAAGGATTGTCGCCCGGTACCGCACTCGTATTGCTCATGGCCGGCCCGGCTGCAAATTTCGCATCGTTCACACTGATATCACGCGAGATGGGTCGTAAATCGGCCATCATTTACCTGCTGTCGATCATAGCCGGCGCAATGGGATTCGGCCTGCTTATCGACTACGTGCTGCCCGCCGAATGGTTTGCCATAGACGGCATGGGCGCAGCATGCCATCACGCCAAGGACTTCAACATTTTCTCGACAGCATGCTCGGCAATACTCGTCGCCCTATTGCTGTACACATTTATAAAACGAAATATTCACACCAATAAAATAACAGGCAATATGACTAAAGAATACACTATCAAGGGAATGAACTGCCCTCACTGTCAGGCAGCTGTAGCAAAAAGCATCAGCTCGGTAAACGGCGTTGAAAATGTCGATGTAAACCTGTCGACCGGCATAGCCGTCGTCGAGGGCACACACAACCCCGAGGAGGTAGCAGCCGCCGTGCGCAATGCCGGCTTCGACCTGGCCGAATAATCAGCGCTCTGCCCGCATAGGGTTGGTAAGGAAATCACGGTAGGCAAGGGCTATACCGTCGCGCAGTTCCGTGCGATAGGTCCAGCCCAGCGCCGTGGCTTTGGATACGTCGAGAAGCTTGCGCGGCGTGCCGTTGGGCTTCGACGTGTCCCACACGATACGGCCGCGATAACCCACTACATCGGCCGTCAACTCAGCAAGTTCCTTGATCGACAATTCCTTGCCTGTTCCGGCATTTACAGTCTCATTACCACTGTAGTTATTCATAAGGAACACACAAAGATTGGCAAGATCGTCAACGTACAGGAACTCACGCAGCGGACTGCCGTCGCCCCAGCACACCACCTCATCGACACCCTGCTCTTTGGCTTCGTGGAAACGACGTATAAGAGCCGGCAATACGTGTGAGTGCCGCGGGTGATAATTATCATTGGGGCCATACAGATTAGTAGGCATAACCGAAATATAATCAGTACCATACTGACGGTTGAGAAACTCGCAGTACTTAAGTCCCGATATCTTGGCGAGCGCATAGGCTTCATTGGTCTTCTCGAGTTCGGATGTAAGAAGGCATGACTCGGGCATAGGCTGTGGCGCCAGACGAGGATATATGCATGACGAACCCAGAAACTCGAGCTTACGGCAACCGTTGCGCCAGGCAGCATGGATTACGTTCATCTCAAGCATCATATTGTCATACATGAAGTCGGCCAGCCCCTCGCTGTTGGCAATAATTCCGCCCACCTTGGCCGCTGCCAAGAAAACATATTCAGGCTTTTCAGCTTCAAAAAATTCGTTTACAGCTCGCTGGTCGATAAGATCCAGCTCCTTATGAGTGCGTGTAACGATATTGGTATATCCCTGACGTTCAAGTTCTCTCACAATAGCCGACCCCACCATCCCGCGGTGCCCGGCAACATATATCTTGGAATCTCTTTTCATAAAAAAATCATTCATTTCCCGCCTCATCAATATACGCCTGCAGCTGAGGACGTAACAGAGGAAGATCCTCGGTATACACATTATACAATTGCTCAGGCTCTATCTGATAGTAGCCATGCACAAGTATGTGTCTCATCGCTATTATCTGTCTCCAGGGTGTAACGGGATGTGACTCAATAAATTCATGCGACAGTTTATAGGCTGCCTCACCCACAATCTCCACGTTTTTTACTACTGCATAAAAAAGCATAGCGTTGGTAGAAAGATCGTTAACATCTTTCCCCTCCATGAATCGGGATATGTTATCAATAGCCTCGACCATGTGCCGCAGCCTTGAAGCATCCCTAAGAGTTTCTCTCATATATCAGTATTTTATCAGCATCGACATAAGGTCGCACCTCGGGATATAGAGAACCTTCAGTTACAAGATCCACATTTCGATGTAACAGATCTTCAAGCCCGAGCATTATGCTTGCATGCCGTAACAGCCCTACTTTAGCCTTATTATCAAACTGTACAAGGATATCGACATCGCTGTCTTCCCGCTCATCGCCACGAGCAAACGAGCCAAAAAGCCATGCCTTGACTACCGGCTGGGTAGCCAAGAAACCACGTATTATGTCGAGATTTATCTTTGACATATCAAGTTGCTGATTTGCAATATCAACGCAAATATAGTAGCTAAAGTTTTAAGAAACAAATAATTTCACCATGTTATTTGACAATTCCTTTCTCGAGGTACTCTTCGAGGTTGGTGCGCACCTGTTCGCCGGCACGTTCTACAGCAACTTTGGCCATATCGGCATCGACCATCAGGTTTACAAGTTGCTCGAACGATGTTTTGCTCGTCGGGTCCCAGCCAAGCTTTTTCTTGGCCTTGGTGGGGTCGCCGAGCAGATTAACCACATCGGTGGGACGATAGAAATCGGGCGATACCTCAACAAGGACCTTTCCGGTCTTAACATCAATACCTTTCTCGTCGGCACCCTCGCCCTCAAACCGGAGCTCGATGCCGGCACGCCGGAAAGCCAAAAGACAAAACTCTCTCACCGAGTGCTGTACGCCGGTAGCAATAACATAATCATCGGGTTCGGGCTGCTGAAGTATGAGCCACATGCACTCGACATAGTCGGGAGCATAGCCCCAGTCGCGCAGCGATGAAAGATTGCCCAGATACAACTTCTCCTGTTTGCCCTGCGCTATACGTGCCGCCGCGAGTGTGATCTTTCGTGTTACAAAAGTCTCGCCTCGGCGCTCGCTCTCATGATTGAACAGTATTCCCGAGCAACAGTACATGTTGTAGGCCTCGCGATACTCCTTCACTATCCAGTAGCCGTACAACTTGGCAACTGCATAGGGACTATAGGGCTGAAACGGCGTCTCTTCATTCTGCGGCACCTCGACCACCTTACCGTACAGTTCAGACGTCGAAGCTTGATATAACCTACATTTATCAGCCAGTCCCGTCACGCGCAATCCCTCGAGCAGGCGAAGTACTCCGGTAGCATCGACATTGGCAGTGTATTCAGGCGAATCAAACGATACCTGTACATGACTCTGAGCAGCAAGGTTGTAGACCTCGTCGGGCTTGACACGCTCCAGGACTTTTACGATTGACATTGAATCGATAAGGTCGGCATAGTGCAGATGAAAATGCGGCTTGCCCTCAAGATGCGCTATGCGCTCACGAAAATCGACCGACGAACGTCGTATCGTGCCGTGGACATCATACCCCTTGGCGAGGAGAAACTCGGCAAGATATGAGCCGTCCTGACCGGTAATGCCTGTTATCAATGCTGTTTTCATGGGTTATAATCGTGGTTATGAGCCAAAAACCTTGAGGAACCAAGTGGCTATGTTTACATATATTATAAGACCGACAATGTCGTTAGAAATCTGTATAAAGGGGCCCGTAGCGAGCGCGGGATTAATCTTCAGCTTCTCGAGCGTTAGCGGTACTATAGTGCCTAAAATAGAGGCAAACATCACCACCGCCCAAAGCGAACAAGCTACCGATACAGTCACCGCAAAATCATCGGGCAACATTATTATGTTGTACACAAAAATCACACCTCCCAGCACCGTGGCATTAAGCAGGCCTATCAAGACCTCCTTGCCGAGTTGCGATGCAAACTGCTTGATTTCCAGCGTTCCATTTGCAAGGCCCTGCACGACTATAGCCGATGCCTGGACACCCACGTTACCACCCGTACCACCAATGATAGGAATAAACAGCGCGAGCGCGGTTACCGCCTCAAGCTGGTGCTCAAAGCCGGTGAGGATAAGCGACGCAAGAATTCCGCTCGCGATGCCTATGAGCAGCCATGGTATGCGAGCCTTGGTCTGTGCGAAAACCGAGTCGTCGGCATCGACATCGCTCGAAAGACCTGATGCCAACTGGTAGTCACGCTCGCTCGATTCGCGAACCTCATCCATGACGTCGTCGACTGTGATGCGTCCGAGTAGCCTGCCTATCGAGTCAACTACCGGCATGGCCACAAGGTCATATTTTTCAAAATCGAGGGCCACCTCGTCGATGGGTGTATCAGCTTTCACCGAGACGGGATCTTCCTCCATCACGTGTTTTATCTTCGACACCGAGGGGTGGGTTATAAGTTTTTTCAACGGGAGTATGCCGCGCAGGCGGTTGTCGTTGTCAACGACATAGACGTAATATATCTCGTCCATCTCCTCGGCCTGCATCCTCATCTGCTTGATACACTCGGGCATCGACCAGTTCTCGTTTACAACGATCATCTCGGTGCCCATGAGGCCACCGGCCGTATCCTCGTCATATTTCAACAGATCGATGATATCACCGGCCTGCTCCACATCGTCGATGTGCGACAGAATCTCGTCGCGCTCCTCCTCGTCAAGCTCCTGGATAAGGTCAACTGCTTCGTCGGTATCGAGGTGATCGATCTGACGCGCGATATCCTCGGCCTGCATGCCCGACAGCAACTGTCGGCGATCATCCTCGTCAAGTTCCATGAGGACGTCGGCAGCCGTCTCATCGTCGAGAAGTTTATACAGATACTCAGCCTCCTCAATGTCAAGCTCCTGATACAGCTCGGCTATGTCGGCCGGGTGCATGTCGGCAAGGAGCGTACGGGCTTCCTCCTCATGCCTGTCGGCTATGATTTCCTTGATATGATCAAGATATTCGGACGTAAATTCCTTCATGACTTATCGACTTGACGAAGGGTTGAAACTAAGTTGGTTAACTCTATGAATTGCTCTACCGACAATTGCTCGGGACGAAGCGCGAGCAACTCGCTGTCGGTGGGAAGCACCGTACCTGCCGGCACGAGACCCTTGACAGTATTTCGCAAGGTTTTGCGGCGTTGACCGAATGTCGTCTTTACCACTGTCTTAAACAGTTTTTCGTCACATCCCAGGTCGGTAACTTCGTTGCGGGTCATTTTTATCACTCCGCTCTTGACTTTCGGAGGCGGATTAAATACCGACTCGCTCACTGTAAACAGATACTCGACCTTGTACCAAGCCTGAAGAAGCACGCTCAATATACCACGAGCTTTCGTACCTGCCGGAGCAGCAAGACGCTCGGCCACCTCGCGTTGCAACATACCCGAGCAACAAGTCACGATATCCTTGAAATCTAGCACGTGAAAGAATATCTGCGATGATATATTGTAGGGATAATTTCCTATCACACAACACTCTCTACCACCGTAAAATTCCCGCAGGTCAAGTTTAAGGAAATCGCCCTCAACTATCCGGCCTTCGAGCGCAGGGAAGTTGTCGCGCAGATACTCTACGCTCTCGGTATCTATCTCGGCAACAGTAACATCATGCCCCTTGTCAAGCAAGAAACGAGTCAGTACGCCCATTCCGGGGCCCACCTCCATAACCGGTATGTCGACATAATCATCGAGCGTCGAAGCAATGCGCGCCGCGATCGACAAATCAGTCAGAAAATGCTGACCTAAAGCTTTTTTGGGTTTAACCTGTGCCATGAACGAATTGTATTATCACGCAAATTTACGCAAAAATAACGATTTTCTACGCCCGGCGCCTAAGAAAGTCACCCCTTATGCCATCTCTGAGCGCCAAAACCACCCCTAAAACCACCTAAAATACACCTCCACCACAACCAAAAATCTTGGAAAAGCGGCAAAAACACGCCAAAAAACCTTGGAAAAGCGGCAAAAACACCCGAGAATTCCTTGGAAAAGCGGCAAAAACGTTCTAAAAAACCTTGGAAAAACGGCATAAAAACATCTTAAAAGATAATATACCACTACTATTCAATAAGTTATATTTTATCGGGGTTATAGTGATTTGTCGGGGCGGTAGATTAGGGTCATGCGGTGGTCGGGGAGGAAGATGCCCGAGGCGGTAACGTTAAGATCGTCGACCGTAAGAGCACGGTAGGCTGCCACATTATCGCCGGGATGCTCGCTGTGCATCATCACCATCGCGAGCGTGTTGGCGCGGTTGGCGTAGTGCAGGTTGTTAAACGTCTGCTGCGACTCAAATTTATTCTTGGCCCGCTCGAGCTCATGTTCGGTGACGCCTTCGGCTACGAGCAACTTGAGCTCGCCGTCTATCGCTTCTATCGCTCTTGCCTCGGCCTCGGGACCGGCATCGCGCAGGCGGGCGTTGATCATCAGCAGGCCCGGCTCTTCCGATCCTATTATCGAGGCATCAAGCTCGTTGAACATATCGGTACCGGCAAGCAACCGGCGCTCAAAACGCGAGGACTTGCCGTTGGACAACACGTCGGTAATAGCATCGGCCGCCCGATAGCCCACCGACCTGTACCCATCCATAGGATAGGCTATAGTGATGGCTGTATATGGCACACGGCCCGAAGCTTCGAGGACTCGAGGCGCATCGGGGAGCGGCTCCTCGGGGTAAAGCCTCGGCGCCACGTCGCGGGCAGGAATATCGCCCATCCACCGCTCACACAGCTCCTTACATTGGTCGAACGAGATATTGCCTGTAACGGCAAGGACAGCATTGGACGGGGAGTAGTGACGGTCAAAAAACTCAAGAACATCGTCGAGACGCACTCGCTCAAGATGCTCGGGCGTTAATCCTATTACAGGCCAACGATACGGGTGCACCTTATAAGCCATACGGCGCAGGTAGTGCGACATATCGCCATAGGGCCGGTTGAGACACTGCTGCTTGAATTCCTCAATGACCACCGAGCGCTGCACGTCAAGATTGTGCTGCGAGAAAGCCGGCGAGAGCATGCGGTCGCTTTCCACACGGAATGCCGTCTCGACATTGACGGCCGGCAAAATATCATAAAAACAGGTAAAATCATTACCGGTCCACGCATTGCTCATACCCCCGGCACGCTGAAGCTCACCGTCAAAATCGGCCACATTGGCCGACCCGCTGAACATCAGGTGCTCGATAAGGTGGGCCATGCCCGTAAGTTCAGGGTTCTCGTCACGCGCCCCGGTGTTATACAACAAGTTGAGCGCCACCATTGCGGTAGCGCTATCCTGTTGATGTATCACTCTGAGGCCGTTGAGCAGAGTAAATGTGTTGACCGACTTGTGAGTCATCCTGTTACTTTACAACCTCGGCCTTGATAATCTTCACATCCTCAACGGGACGGTCGGCAACGCCGGTAGCGACATTCTGTATAGCATCGACCACGTCCATTCCCTCAAGCACTTCACCGAAAACGGTATACTGACCGTCAAGATGGGGCGTTCCGCCCACTGTGGTATATGCCTCACGCTGCTCGGGTGTGAGACCGGGAGTGCGGTCGGCCTCGGCTTCGGCCATAGCTACCATTTCGTCGCGAAGGTTGTTGAGTGCCTCGTTATCCTTGGCACGGCTCAGCGCGAGAATACGATCACGGTTCTCGGCACGCAGGCGCTGGAACACCTCGTTTATGCGATTCACACGCAGGCTCTTTTCGAGGTGGTTAAGGGTTGAGTCGCTGTACACCTCGCCGGTAACAATATAGAACTGTGAGCCCGACGAGCGACGGTCGGGGTTCACCTGGTCGCCCTGGCGCGCTGCCGCAAGGACGCCACGCTTGTGGAAATGGGCGGGATACACAATCTCGGCAGGCAGCGTGTATGACGGACCACCCGTACCGAGCATCTGACCCGGCGCGGCCGAGCGCGAATCGGGGTCGCCACCCTGAATCATGAAGTTCTTGATTACGCGATGAAACAGCGTGCCGTCATAATAACCCTCGTTGACGAGCTTCACGAAGTTGTCACGGTGGGCCGGAGTATCACCGTATAGTTTCAGTTTTATATCGCCGGCTGTTGTCCGGATGTCAACAACGACATCGTTAGAATCATTTGTCATAGTTTCAGTTTCTTGTGTTGCAGCGCTCTTCGACCCGCAAGCGGTAAGAGCCAAAGCGGCAAACGCGGTTATAAACAATTTTTTCATCATATCACTGTATTGGGATTGAGACGTTTCTCTATGCGACGGAAATTGTCGTCGGTGGCGCGCAATTCGTCGGCGCGCTCCTTATAATCGACGCCGTAGACACCCTCAAGAAGATCGGCCAGATAGCGGCGTTCGCGATCCTTATCGATCACGGCTGCGACAAGCTTATCAATCGACGGCTTGAACTCCACCGCGTCGATAGCCGAGAGATAGCGGGCTGCGCTCGCGATAAACTGCCCGGTAAGATCAACGTTAATCATATTATCAATCAGGAAGTCAATACATTCGGCACATGTATCGATATGATTGGCTATATACTCGTATGTGAGCAGTCCGTCAGGGTCGGCTGCAAGTTGTTTTTTTATTTCAGCATTCATAGTCAGTCTATGTAATGAAACAATATTATCGTCACAAAGATACAAATTGTTGCCCGACTATCAAACAAGCCACCGTTTTTTCATTGCTTTGACGATGTCATTCACATCATTGACCTTCCAAGGTAATTATTTGAGTAGACGCTCGAGTTGAGGGCGGGTTGCAAACGCGTTGCGGGCAGCTACTTGAGCCACGAGCCAGTCAAAAGATTGCCGGGGTGTGCGGTGGGGATCGGCAATATGTAAACCGAACAGCGCCTCGGGGGTGGTGTAAACGGCTACACCAAATCCATACCGCTCCCCTTGAGCGGTATGCTTGTATTCCTGTTTTCGTCATGCGTTACCCAAATCGCGGGTGACCCAGTTTTCGACGAG
>CANDNO010000029.1 GCA_947386115.1 uncultured Muribaculaceae bacterium | reverse complement strand
CTATCAATCAAAGAAATCAACAAATGTTAAAATTATGCTGTAAAACATGTTTTATCGGCACAGGCAAATAAAACTATAAATTCTGCCGATAAGTCATGTAAACTATACCGCGGGCTCCGTAGCTACATTTCTGTGAAATCAACCCAAGATTTAACGACCGGCCGCGATCCTCGCAAGAGGGCCCGAGGTCCAAATACCTATATCCACGCTCCTGAGCTTTTATCAGAATATGAGAAAAAAGATAATCGACCGCATTGATTGCACGCCCCTGTTCATTGGAGGCTATATACTGAGCCTTGACTACCCCGCCACACAGGAACAGGACAGTCCCGGCCAACAAACTCCCCTGCGCATCCGCAACAATCCACAAGCGGATATTTTCGGGGAAACGATTTCTTAATAATTCTATTTCCTCGAGCGAATGCACAGGTCGGGCGCCATACCTTTGGTCAAGTCGATGAGAAAGCATATCCCAGAAGGGGGCAAAATCGTCGGAGCATGACACCGACACCCCGACACGCTCAGCTGCCTTCAGATGACGGCGCGCCCCGGTATTAAACGGAAGAGGATCGGACAAATCTATCACCGAGGAGATGAGCACCGAATCGACGACGGCATTGTTGCGAAAGAGTGCATACAAATCCTCCTCTGATGGATAGCGATTATATATATGAGGAACCGGCTTATATAATAATGTGTCGCAACCAAGATCACGGTAGTGGTCGGCCATCAGCTGCCAGCCCTCGAGCATCTGCACAGCGTCGGGCTTTGACGGACCGAGGATCCATCCACCGTAAGTGAGCCCTGCATGTGAGGACACACAAGAGCCTGAAATCGTAGCCGGGAACAGCGCTATGAGACGGTTATGACTGTCGTGAAGCATGAGCGACGCGTCGGGGAAACGGTCGGCATGGTAATCCATGAAACCTCGCTGAAGTATAAACGTCGCATTGCGTGACGAGCCTACAAAGCTATCCCACACTTGCTGCAGAGACGGTGAATATGGAACGATGTGCATAGTTAAACAATTCAATGACATGGCAAAGATAGGCAGAAAACTTGATTTTTAAATATAAATTAGTAACTTTGCGGTCTCAAAGACAACACTTACTATAAAAATTTTATGATAAACGCTCAAGACATCAAGAACGGCACATGCATACGCATGGACGGCCGACTGTACTTCTGCGTGGAGTTTCTCCACGTTAAGCCTGGCAAAGGAAACACATTCATGCGTACAAAACTTAAGGACGTAGTTGACGGACGCGTTCTCGAACGTCGATTCAACATCGGTGAAAAGCTCGAGGAGGTTCGCGTAGAGCGTCGCCCCTACCAGTATCTGTATGCCGAGGGTGAGGACGATATATTCATGGACAACGAGACATTCGAGCAGGTGCCCATCTCAAAGGAGCTCGTAACCGGCTCTGCCTTCATGAAAGAGGGTGACACCGTGGAAGTTGTGCGCGACGCATCGACCGAGACCGTACTCTATGCCGAGATGCCCGTCAAGACTATCCTCAAGATCACATACACCGAGCCCGGCATCAAGGGTGACACAGCCACCAACACACTGAAGCCCGCAACCGTCGAGACCGGCGCCACCGTACGCGTGCCCCTGTTCGTCAACGAAGGCGACTCAATCGAGGTTGATACCCGCGAAGGCAGCTATGTGAGCCGCGTCAAGGCATAAAAAACCTACAAAACATGTTGCAGATAATCATTTTTTGATTACTTTTGCATCATCAAGATATACTATTATTAATCAATTAACAGTAAATTTACTATGGCTTACGTAATTACCGATTCATGTGTGGCTTGCGGCACCTGTCTGCCCGTTTGCCCCGTTGAAGCTATCTCAGAGGGTGACATCTACCACATCGACCCCGATACCTGCATCGAGTGTGGTTCATGTGCAGAAGTTTGCCCCAGCGGAGCAATCAATCCCCCCGCATGATAAAAGGCCTCAACGCCTGATATCAAAAAGTAAAAATACCCTGTCGGGAGCCCCAAAAATCGAGGCCCGGCAGGGTATTTTCGTACAATTAAGCCTACAGTTTATAAAAAATAAACAATTTCAGATAGATAGTAGTTGAATTATTACTAACTTTGGAATGTTTTAAGATCATCTATAAAGCGACCATGGCTAAACCACTGCTGAGCATAATCACCGTAACGTACAACGCCGCCGGCACCCTGCGCCCCACTCTCGAGAGCGTGGCACGGCAGACGTGTACCGACTACGAGCACCTCATCATCGACGGCGCCTCGACCGACGACACGCTGAAGATAGCCATAGGCGCAGGCACGGAGCGCACCCGCATCACAAGCGAACGCGACAAAGGCATCTATGACGCCATGAACCGCGGCATGGGCCTGGCCCAAGGATCGTATCTGATATTCCTCAACGCAGGCGATTCATTTCACAGCGACGAGACGCTGCAACACTTTGCCGACGCAATACGTGAACATGACATGCCCGGTATAGTCTACGGCCAGACAGTGCTCGTGGGGGGCGACGACCGCCACGTGACAGGACCGAGACATCTTACAGCCCCACGCGAACTTACGCTGAAAAGCTTCGCCGACGGCATGCTCGTGTGCCACCAGGCCATGGCCGTGCTGAAACGCATCGCGGGCCCGTATGACCTGCGCTACCGCCTGTCGGCCGACTATGACTGGGTAATCAAATGCCTGCAACACTCACGCCACAATATCTACCTCGACGAAGTGGTGATAGACTATCTCGACGAGGGCATGACCACCCGCAACCACAAAGCTTCGCTCATGGAGCGATTCAAGATAATGTGCCACTACTACGGTACTGCAGCCACGATAGGCCGGCATTTCAAATTTGCGGCACGCCACCTGCAGCGACGACTTACAACCAACAGCAAACAATAATACAAACATACAAAAAATGGACTACTACATAGCATCAGAACAGGGACCCTTAGGACCTTACAGCATCGAGCAATTAATTGAACGCCGGGTGAAAGCCGAGGATATGGTATGGTGTAACGGCATGCCCGAATGGACACGCGTCGACCAGATACCCGAGCTCGAGTGTGTACTCAACGCCCCACAGCCTGTAGTACCGCCCACTTTCAACCGGGAGCGCTACAACGCCGCCAACTACAATGTCGCAGCAACGCCCCAGCCCGAAATACGGCAGTATAGTTATGCCGACGACGAAGAGTGTCCGCCCACATACCGCTGGCTTGCCATAATCGCGTTCCTGGGCATTATACCCTGCGCGATCGTTGCGCTGATCAAATCGGTCATGGTAACACGCCTGTGGGAAGAGGGCAATCGCGAAGCAGCCCGATACCAGTCGCGCAAGGCCCTGATGTGGGGACTTATAGGTGCACTCATAGGCATACCGCTGAGCATCTACATCATGTTCTTCAGCGACCAGTCGATGGCGGCCAACGACCTTCTGCAACAATTCTTGTAATTACGTAACAAAAACTCAATATATTATGAACTATCATGTAGTTATCGAGGGTCAGGCCGTAGGTCCCTACACCCCGCAACAGCTTGCCGCACTCGGCATCAACGGTGAAACACTCATCTGGTATCAAGGCCTTGAGAACTGGGTTCCCGCAGCATCGGTTCCCGAAGTAATGGCAGCCATAAGCGCAGCCCAGAATTACAATCCCGAGCCCCAACAGCCCGCAGTACCACAGGCTCCCGTACAGCCCGTTCAGCCTCAGCAGCCTCAGCAACAACATAATTTTATTGAGACTCGCCCGGCAAGCAATCTTGTACTTGCAATCATAGGCCTGGTTTTGTTCTTTCCACTTGGTATTCCGGCTCTCATCAAAGCTATTCGCGTAAATACATTATGGGCTCAGGGTCAGCACGAAGAAGCATTAGTGCAGGCAAACTCGGCCCGCAAGTTCGGACTTCTCGCGATCATAATCGGCGCTGTTCTTATGACATTGAATATCTTTATAATAGCTATCGCTTAATCGATAATTTATTTAGTAGGGGCAACACCAACGGTGTGTCCCTACGCTTTTTTAACACTACGCTATGGAACAACAATATTATATCGCAATCGACGGGAAACAGTCGGGGCCGTACAGCTTTGACCAGCTGTGCAGCATGGGGCTCAAACATGACACTTTAGTATGGCGCCAGGGAATGGATAACTGGGCTCAAGCAGCAGCAATCGACGAATTATCACCCGCCATCATAGGCAATCGCCCGGGCGATAATGGTTCGGGTGTTCCAACCTATAATGAAGAGGATGAGTGCCCCAAGCCGCATCTCGGCCTTGCGATATTTGCAGCAATCATGTTCCCTACCGGAATAGCCGCTATCGTCAAGACGGCATTAATAAAAGTGAGATGGAACCAGGGCCGGCACGACGACGCCCGGTGGCTTGCAAAAACCGCCCGCAAGTATTCGATCATGTCAATCGTGATAGGCGCGATACTGCTGGCTATAGTTATCTTTTATTATGTAATGTTGATTATACTGTACTATTAAGCTTAAGTCATAACAGCTATTACTATTAAATTAATCTATGTACATCCACAATACAACTTTCATTGTCGACCGCGAGGTCGTGATACAGTTTGTAGAATGGGCCCGTAGCATTTTTGTCAAGGCTGCGTGCGAGAGCGGTCGTTTCCATACCGTGACAATAGCCCGAATCCTCACCCAGATTGACCCCGACACAGTGAACTTCGCGATACAGATGACATCGGAGTCGCTCGAAAGTGCTACCGAGTGGCACAACGACGTAGCCACACTTCTTAAGGATGCACTCGCGGCCCGGCTTGGAGCTCAGCGTGTAATGTTTTTCACAACCGACATGGAGGTGATATCGTGAACGAGTCGCTAAAACAGTGGGACAAAATAATCCTGGGCATCGACCCGGGTACTAACGTCATGGGCTACGGGCTGTTGGGCATAAGCCGCAACAAACCTGCGATGATAACGATGGGTGTAATACAGCTCAACAAGTTTGAGGATCACTACATGAGACTGCGGCGCATCTACGACCGCGTACTCGGAATCGTAGAACAGTACCTGCCCGACGAGCTCGCGATCGAAGCCCCCTTCTTCGGCAAAAACGTCCAGTCGATGCTTAAACTGGGTCGCGCACAGGGTGTAGCCATGGCAGCCGCGCTATCGCGCGATGTACCCATCACCGAATATGAGCCCCGAAAAATCAAGATGGCGATAACCGGCAACGGCGGAGCCAGCAAGGAACAGGTGCAGGAAATGATACGCCGCGAGCTGAACATTCCGCGCGAGAACCTGCTACCGCAGCTTGACGCCACCGACGCGTTGGCAGCCGCACTATGCCACTTCTACGAATCGCGCAAACCGGCCGTGGCCAAGGGCGCCGGAAGCTGGAAAGCATTCATAGCCGCACATCCTGACCGCGTGAAGTAAACCCATCAAGCCGTTCAAACGTTTATATTTAGTAAGCGTTTGAACTATGGACAACACACCCGCAACACATCCCAAGACATCACACCACCGCTACGCGCGCTTCCTGGAATGGCGACGGCTACACGTCACCGACTCGGGATTCATTCTGCTGCTGGCTCTCGTGGTGGGAATATTATCGGGAGTGTGTGCCTGGCTGCTTAAGTATCTCATAAGCCTGATAACATCCTGGGCTTCAAAGGGGGTAAGCATCACCGGCATCGACTGGCTGATAATCGCAGCACCGGTAGCCGGCGTTACACTCGCCGCGCTGTTCAGCCGCTACGTTTTGCGTGAGAAAGTCGATAATGGTGTGGCACGCATGGTCTCGGACCTGAAAGACCACAATTACAAACTCAGCACAAAAACCATTTACGGCTCGATGATTGCGAGCGCGCTGACCCTGGGGTTCGGCGGAACAGCCGGCTCGGAAGGCCCTATTGCCTATGCCGGTGCCGGTATAGGGAGCAAGTTTGGCCAAATATTTCATGTAAAACCACGCATGCTGATGATTCTTATAGGATGCGGGGCCGCGGCAGGCATTGCCGGAATTTTCAAAGCGCCTATAGGCGGAGCGCTGTTTGCAATCGAAGTTCTGCGCGTGGAATTGTCGACAGTCGCTATCATGGGAGTGTTTCTCGCTACTCTCGCCGCGTCGCTTGTTGCCTACACGCTCTCGGGGTGCACGCTCGATATCGATGTAATATCGCCGGGCGCGTTTGACAATTCTACAATGCTTTGGGCAGTGCTGTTAGGGGTGGTGTGCGGTATATATGCTCTTTATTACACTCACACCGGCGAACTTACCAAGCGTCTGCTCGACACCACACAAAAGCCATGGATACAATGGATTACTTCGGGCCTGGCAATAGGAGTGATGATATACCTATTTCCTGCACTCTATGGCGAGGGGTACGGCACGATAACCGATGTAATAAACGGAGATACTTCACTGATAGGTCTAAACGACATTTTCACACATATCCATGACATGCCATGGACCGTGGTTGCGACCTGCGCGGGCATCCTCTTGCTCAAGGGGATAGGTTCATCGGCCACCAACAACGGCGGAGGCGTTGCCGGTGACTTCGCCCCCACCCTGTTTGCCGGATGTATCCTCGGGTTGCTGTATGCAACGGCTCTTGACTCGTGGGGTATCGCTCACCTTAACGCAGCTCACTATGCACTAATAGGCATGGCAGGATCGATGGCGGGAATAATCAGAGCACCGCTCATGTCGATTTTCCTCACTACCGAGATGGTGGGAGGAGTGGAGTTCCTGTTACCTGCCGCCATTGTAGCGCTGATATCCTACAGCATGGTTATGATTTTCAAGCGCGACACGTTCTACCACTCACGTCCGTTCACCTCGTCGGGTCTCGGCACCTGACGCGAGTCGGCATCACGACAAGCAACTACCCCCGCAGCCTCAGTGGCGGCGGGGGTAGTTGTTTATTTATAAGGTGTATATTTAGTAGGTAAGAACCGGTTCGAGTTCCTTGGCCTGGGCAATCATTTTCTCAACTTCGCTCAACGAGGGGACGCGGTTGCAAAGATTGCGGGCTTCGTTTACCTCCTCAAGCTTGGGTTGCAGATTGGCTGCTACTCGATGGCGGAGTTCCTTGACGGTGTCGACGCCTGCAGCTTCGAGCAACTCGGCAAACTGTCCTGCAACACCATGAATACGGAACAAATCGGCATGGTTGGCCCACCTCAAAATAAGTTTAGGCGATATACCTGTTTCCTCGGCAAGCTCGGCACGCTCCTTGGGAGTGGCGGCGCGTTCGAGCAGTTCGGCAGTAGTGTTAACGCCTGCCTCTTTGAGTTTCAGTGCATATAATTCACCTACTCCCTCTATTTCGATAATGTCATAAATCATAATCGTGTGTTTTATAGGTTAGACTTCTTGTACTATATAAAACACACGTGAGCCTTATATTGCCTATGAATTAATTTTTTTTAAAGAAACAGGCAGGCATCGCCGTAACTCAGGAAGCGATAGCCCGACTCGAGCGCGTGATCGTAGACACGGTGCCAGTCATCGCCCATGAGGGCCGAAACAAGCAACAGGAGCGTCGAACGTGGCTGATGGAAATTAGTCACCATCCCTTTTACGATGCGATAACGATATCCCGGTGCTATAATTATTCGGGTATCGGCAATGAATGTGCCCAGTTTTTCCCGGTCGAGGTAGGCCACAATAGCTTCGAGAGCATCGGCCACAGGCATGTCGGGATGATCCTCGGCATAGGGATACCATTGGGGCACTTCTCCGTCCCAGCGCCCTGTTGCGATAAGACAGCCGGCATGATATAGGCTTTCGAGCGTGCGCACCGAAGTTGTTCCTACAGCTACGACGCGACGCTGCGTTCCGGCAAGCTCAGCGATGAGTTCGCGCGATACAGCGATAAATTCGCTGTGCATGGTGTGCTCGCCTATCGAGTCGGTTTTGACCGGCTGGAAGGTGCCGGCACCCACATGGAGCGTAAGCTCGCGCCGCGGAATGCCACGCGACGATATCTCTTCAAGTACACGGTCGGTGAAGTGCAGGCCGGCAGTTGGAGCTGCGACAGAGCCGTCGATGTGAGAATATACCGTCTGGTAGTCGCGGGAATCGGAATCCTCGGTAGGACGGTTGAGATAAGGCGGAATGGGTATCTCGCCGGCGGCTGAAATTATTTCGGAGAATGTAACTTCGGGACAATTCCAGCCGAATTCAATCACTCGTGCATTGCCTCGTGTCTCGCCCATCGTAGCCTCGAGCACGATATCGTGACCGTTGACAGTAAGCGGCAACTGCAGCGCGCCCTGCTTCCACTTCTTGGCATTGCCTACGAAGCAGAGCCATGAGCAGGCACATGTCGAAGCAAAACTCACTGCATAATCGGCCGGGGTGACAGGCTCGAGACAGAATATCTCGATCAAGGCTCCGTCGGGGTACGACTTACGGAAACGCAAGCGGGCATTGATAACGCGTGTGTTGTTATATACGAGCATCGCGTCGTGAGGCAGCAGCGAGGGTAGCTCGGTGAAGACATGGTCACTAACCCGGCCATCGTGTGAGCGCACGAGCAGTTTGCAGGCATCGCGCACAGCGAGCGGGTGAGATGCTATACGTTCCTGAGGCAGGGGGTAATCAAAATCGTCGATTGAAAGCGAGCGAGGATTGGTCATACAAGAGAGCAATTAGAGCCGTTTATTACACAAAAAAGAGAAAACTGCCGCCGGTGAAGGCGGTAGCTTTCTCGATTTATATCTAAAGAGAATATCGAAATTCTATTCTTATTTGAGGGCGTCCTTAACAGCGTCGTTGGGAACCATTTCTTCCTTGAAGACGTAGGCACCGGTCTTGGGTGACTTCACCATCTTGATAACTTTGCTGTAGGTACGGCCTTCACCCTTCTGGAGTGATGCGACGGTTTTCTTTGCCATATCTTAGAGTATTTTATTTGATTTCCTTGTGGATGGTTACTTTCTTGAGGATGGGGTTGTATTTCTTCAACTCCAGACGCTCGGTAGTGTTCTTGCGGTTTTTGGTAGTTATATAACGAGAAGTACCGGGCATGCCGCTTGCCTTGTGTTCCGTGCACTCGAGAATTACCTGTACACGATTGCCTTTAGCTTTCTTTGCCATCTTCTTAGTATACTAAATATTTGATTTCGGTTAAATATCCCTTTTCGGCGGCCAGCTTGATAGCGGCGTCGAGGCCCATTTTGTTGATTGTGCGCAGGCCTGCAGCTGAGATGGTGAGTGAAATCCAGGTGTCTTGCTCAACCCAGTAGAACTTCTTGTTGAAGAGGTTGACATTGAAACGACGCTTGGTGCGACGCTTAGAGTGCGATACATTGTTACCTGTCATCGCCTTCTTGCCTGTAATCTGACAAATCTTTGACATGGCTTTTGTTCTTGAATTTATCTTGTTTCTTGTTGCTATTTGATATAATGTAGTGTGTCACCATCTCAGTCTCATATCACGGCTAAACGCATCTTTTTTAGCCGCTTTACAGGATGAGCCACAAAACAGAGTGCAAAGTAAATGATTTTTTGGATAATAACCAAATATTTCAAACATTTTCCCACAATTTCTCTGTTTTTTGATGGCCAAGTTGATTCGATGAGCAGGAAAAGAATTCTATGTTTAGAGATTAATTGGGCGATGAGAAGTTGCCGGGACCAATATCGATGGCATTGGTGCCGTATTTGCAACTACCTATTTTAATATGTCCGATAATGTCTATCTACAGCTTTTAGCGGAGGGTGACGGGGGAGGTGGAGTCAGTGAGGTCGATGATGGAGGTGAGGGCGGGGGTGGAGTCGCCGGCGTCGACTACATAGTCTACTTCGCGCTCGAGGGCATCGGCTATGGCTGCCGGCATGAGCGTGTCGTCATCGTCGGCGCCTGGCCACGATACGGTCGAGGTCATTAACGGATTGCCCAGCTCCCTTGCAAGCTCTCGCGCAATCTCATTGTCGGGGACTCTTACGCCCACCTCGCGGCGTCCTTTGAATGCCTTGGGCAAGCGGGGCGTAGTGGGCAATATATAGGTATAAGGTCCCGGGAGGGTCTCACGCAATATCTTGAAAGCGCGGTTATCGATCATGGCATATTCGCTGGCCTGCGACATGTCGGCACACACTATCGACAGCGGGTGCTTCTTGGGGTCGATTCCCTTTAATTTGCAGATGCGTTCAATGGCGCGGTTGCTAAGCGCGTCACATGCAAGGGCATAGCGTGTATCGGTAGGAATAACTATCACACCACCGTCGCGCAGAGCATCCTCAAGTTCTTCGATAAACCGAGCGTTGATGCTGGTTGGATACATTTTCAGTGTTCTCATTGCTTCACAATGCTTACGTTAATATCAGTGGCCTCACAGTAGGTTTCGAGCAGGCGGGTGGTCTCGGCGATAATATCATCAGCGGGCATTTCATCGCCATAAGCGTTAATTGTCACAAGCAGGCGTGTGGTCGACAGCGAGACTTTGGTGCGCTCGTTGTCGCTTGTCGGGGTCCCCACCCCTCCCACTGTATCGCGGAGCACAGGCATACCGGCTATGTTCAGCGGGCCACGGCCTATCCCCTCGTAGGGTTCGCCCTCGCGACCAACGCCGAGAGTGAGCGCATCGCCGGCGATAGCGTCGAGATCAAATGCACCTATCGAGTGGCCACACTCGAGCGAGAGCAGATTGATGGCATCGACTATCGAATTGACACGATACAGGTCGAGTCCCTTGACGATGCGGCGGCATAAGGACTCGGTCGACGGGCGGTAGCGGTTGGGCTCCTTGCCACAAGCCTTATAGGCGGCACGGGTAGCCGCTATACCGGGGCGACGATTGATGTCGGGTATAGCCAACAGTTCGCGCAACGAGGCCGCAAAACGTTCTATCTCGCCCCACAACTCGTCGCTTGTCTCGCTATTTTTTACAGTAGCCTCGACCTTGATCATCTTATAGCCGGGAGCAGCCCGGCGTATATCTTCGCTAATAATTATTTCCATGAATACAAAAGTAATGCTATATTTGTACAAAATCTATACACCATGACTAAAAACGGCAAAAAAATTAAACTCGGACTACTTCCTCTCATCATCATTGCGATAGCCCTCGGCATTGGCGCCGGCTATGTGATGCCCGTGTGGGGCGCACGCCTGGTGATGACTTTCAACTCGATATTCAGCCAGTTCTTAGGATTCTGCATACCGCTCATAATCCTTGGCTTCGTAGCTCCCGCCATAGCCGACATAGGCAAACGCGCCGGCAAGATGCTCGTATTCACCGCCCTATTGGCCTACGCGGCAACACTTTGCGCCGGTTTCGCGTCATATTTCACCGGAGCGTGGTGTTTCCCCAATCTCATCGAGCCGGTGGATTATATTGCCGAAACGACCTCGACCGAGAGCATACAGCCATATTTCACAATCGAGATGCCCGCATTGTTCACGGTAATGAGCGCGCTGGTTCTCGCATTCATCACCGGACTCGGAGCCTCGCGGCTCAGCGACGGCTGCACGATAAAGGGCTTGCTCAACGATTTCCGCGACATAATCACTCTTGTAATTAATCGCGCCATCATCCCGTTGCTGCCCATCTATATATTCGGCATCTTCATGAACATGACGATGGAGGGACAAGTGGGCATGATTCTTATGACTTTCGTAAAAATTATCGCGGTCATCTTCGCTCTCCATGTCCTGCTTCTTGTGGTGCAGTATGTGATCGCCTCGTTTTTTGCGCGAGGAGGACTCAGCCACAACCCATTCAAACTGCTGTGGACCATGATGCCGGCCTATTTCACCGCCCTCGGCACCCAATCGTCGGCAGCCACCATCCCCGTGACCTTGAAACAGACGGTTAAAAATGGTGTCGACGAGGATGTGGCAGGATTCGTGGTACCGCTGTGCGCCACGATACACATGTCGGGCAGCACCCTCAAGATTGTAGCCTGCGCGCTCGCCCTTATGCTCACCCAGGGCATGGACTACGACCTGTCTCAATTTGCCGGCTTCATCGCCATGCTCGGAATCACAATCATCGCGGCTCCCGGTGTACCCGGCGGCGCGATAATGGCCTCGCTCGGACTGCTATCGTCAATGCTCGGGTTCAGCGAAGCCGACAACGCCTTGATGATCGCCCTTTACATAGCCATGGACAGCTTCGGCACTGCATGCAACGTTACCGGCGACGGCGCCCTCGCAATCATCGTTAACCGCTTTTTCGGAAAATCCTGACGCGCCTTTTAACAATACACAATCCCCGGGAAAGCTGCATTGATGCTGTCCCGGGGATTATCGTATAGGGTCTTAAGATGGGGTTACTTTGCCTCCCAGCCGAGAGCCGAGGCGCCAAGAACAGCGGCATCGGCCTCCTTGAGTTCTGAAAGCAATATCTTAACCTTGCCTTTGTGTATGGGCATGTTATTGGCCTCGAAAGCCTCGCGCAAGGGCTTCATGAGCAATTCACCGCTCTTGGCAAGACCACCGAATATTATAATGGCCTGGGGCGAAGTGAACGACACGAAGTCGGCAAGCATCTCGCCGAGCACCTTGCCGGTAAACTCAAACACATCCTGTGCCATCTTGTCGCCTGCCATGGCGGCATCATAGATATCCTTGGATGTGAGGTCGAGACGGTCACGAAGCATAGTAGGCTCATCGACGCGCGCCTCGAGGAACTCGTAGGCCGTGCGAACGACGCCGGTAGCCGAGCAATATGTTTCGAGACAGCCGTGACGGCCGCAGCCACAGAGACGGCCATTGCGACGTGCAGTGAGGTGGCCAAGCTCGCCGGCCATGCCGTCGAAGCCATATACCATCGTTCCGTTGCACACAACGCCACCGCCTACACCTGTACCGAGTGTCACCATGATAAAATCCTTCATGCCACGAGCGGCACCATAGGTCATCTCGCCAATAGCAGCGGCATTGGCATCGTTGGTGATGGCAACAGGAATGCCGAATTTCTCAGACAGAGCCTCGGCCAACGGGAGCTCGCCTTTCCACACAAGGTTGGGGGCGTACTCGATTTTACCGGTATAATAGTTGGCATTAGGAGCACCTACACCAATACCGTGCACCTGGTCCTCGGCACCGTGTGCAACGAGCAGAGCCTTGATAGCATTATAGAGCGCATCAATATATTCCTCAAAGAGAGGGAAGATACCGGTCTTGATAGAGCTTGAAGCCACTACGGTACCACGAGCATCGACAAGGCCGAAAACCGTGTTGGTTCCGCCTATATCTATACCTAAGACATAAGGTTTATTCATTTCCGATTTTGTTTAAGACCCCGTTCCCCAATTTAGGTTAAATCAGGGGCGGACATTCTTTGAGCTATTTTGCTTTAAATCAGAGGGAGCATAGCTGTGGCTATGTGACCGAAGATTTGAAGTAAAAGAGCCTAAGAATGGCCGTGGCAGAGTGTCATATTCTATTGTTAAGTTATTTGGTTAATTATTGATTTAAATCGTTTTTTGCACAAATTGTTACCATCTCGCGATATGTGACCCCTGTTTTAACCGAAATTGGGGAACGGGGTCTTTGGTTACAAAGATGCAAAATTAGACAAATCTTTTATTTTTGCAAATCTATTGAGAGCCTCCATGTAATAATAATCGGCATATATTATAGAATAGTCGATTTCCGAGCCCGCGGGATGGTGCCCGGTAGAGTGTAACAGCGCCGAACGGCAGTTGTCGGTGGGGCGATAGGCATCGGTCGACAGTGACAGCAACATGCCATTGAGTTCGCGCTTATAACGCGAGGCTGTCTCGTTGTCGACATAGCCTATAAGCTCGGTCAAGGCCGAGGCTACGACACAGGCAGCCGAGGCGTCGCGGGGTGCGTCGGGGATGCTGGGATCATCGAAGTCCCAGTAAGGGATATGGTCCTCGGGCAAACGCGACAGGTAGGCATCGGTCACCTTCTTGGCAAAATCAAGGAAACGTTGCTCGCGGGTCGAGCGATACACTACGGTATATCCATAGACAGCCCATGCCTGGCCGCGAGCCCATGTCGACCCGTCGGCATAGCCCTGATGGGTGCAACCGCGCTTGAACGCGCCAGTCTCAGGGTCATAAACAGCCACATGGTAGCAGGTACCGTCGGGGCGGAAATGATACTTCATAGTCGTATCGGCGTGATGCACGGCTATATCGCGCAGTGACTGATCGCCGCCATTATCGGCAGCCCAGAACAGCGTCTCGAGGTTTATCATATTGTCCATGATGGTATTGTGACCGCCGAACATCTCGACATTGCGCGGCCACGAGAGCATTGTGCCTACGGCCGGATTATACAGCGTGGCAAGCGAATCGGCCGCACGTAGAATCATGTCCTTATAATGGGCGTCGCCCGTGAGACGATAGCCGTTGCCATAACTGCAGAACATGAGAAAGCCGAGATCATGGTCAAAAACGGGGCGATCGAGAATAGATGCCAGCGCATCGGTATAATTGCGGGCCTGGCGGGCAACCTCCTCATCGCCGGTAGCCTCGTAATCGAGCCAGAGAACACCGGGCCAGAAACCGCTGCACCACTCCTCGGCAACAGCCGGGCGCAGCGTCCAGAGCGAGTCGCCTGGAGCAATATTGCGCGGTATCATGGTGTAATCTACACTATCGCCCGCGGTCAAGTCGGCCAGTGCACGCGTTACCCTGCCGTGACAAAAATCGAGGTCCGATTCCACATTAACCACAGGTTGTGAGGAATGACACCCAAACAAACCGGCCAACACTGTGGCCGACAGAACCAAAGCACCTATTTTTAAATTATTGCAGTTCAAAGCTATCGTGATTTATTATTGTTATACCTATTGATTATTTTGTCATATCGAATGAATCTATGTCGATCCAGCCGCGATCGGTACCGTCGGGCGTAACGCTGAACAATCCCACCTTAGCACCGATCCACTTACCCTGGCGGGCGCGGAACACGCTACCGGCCTTGTGATATTTCTTGCCGTCGATGCTGTAATAAAATGTACAGTCTCCGCCATCGGCCACTTTCACGCGCAGCCATATGTTCAACTCATAGTTGGGGAAAAGGCCGGCCTCATAAACTCGGGTAGGATCGACCGCCGCGATGTTCTCGACCGTCTCTTTACCTCCCTGCTCGGCATTCTTGCAGGTAACGAGCTTTATCTCAAATTTATCACCTTCCATTTTCTCGACCGAGAGGCGGGCATAGTCGTGACCCATAACGATGAGACCCGATGTATTGCCAGCGGCCTTTGCCGATACCGTGACATGGGCTGTGGCCGTGAAAGCCGGGGCCGGAAATTTCTGCAGCAACAGGTTGGGGACGCTCCAGAAGTTGACAAAATCGGCCGGCTGGCGATAACCGTAGATACGCATAAATCCCAGGTCGCTTGTCATGCCGAACGCCGGGTCATAGTTGGCGTGCCACTCCCACTGGCGCCCGAGCAGGCGTGAATCGAAGCTGTCGCTCTCGGGAGGATTAACCGGCGTTACCTTGCCATTGACACGCGGCTTGGCATGTCGCTTTACAGGCTCGCCGTTATCGCCCATGATAGGCCATCCATCAATCCACTTGACGGGATTGAGATGCAGCACACGTCCATATAATCCTTTATCCTGGAAATTAATAAACCAACTCTCGCCGGCGGGCGTGTCGACCAATCCACCCTGATGAGGGCCGTTGATATCGGTCGAACCCTGCGACATCACGATTTTCTTCTCGTAGGGACCGAACGGTGAGCGAGAACGCAACGCGAGCTGCCAACCCTGCTCGACACCTCCGGCGGGGCACAATATATAATAGTAACCGTCGCGCTTGTAGAATTTCGGGCCCTCGACCGTATGGTTCACACCGTCGTTGCCATCGAAAACTATCACGGGGTTGCTTGTGAGCGACGTGCCGTCGGGCGACATCTCCCACACGGTGAGCACGCTGTTGAAACCGGCACGCGATCCGGCCCAGCCGTTAACGAGATAGGCGCGTCCGTCCTCGTCCCAAAGCGGTGTGGGATCGATCATACCCTTGCCGCATTTTACAAGAACCGGCTCGCTCCATTTACCAAGGGGATCGGTTGCCGAAACCATGAAAATACCAAAGTCGGGGTCGCCCCAATAGATATAAAACTTGCCGTCGTGATGGCGAATCGACGGAGCCCATACACCCTTGCCGTGACGAGGCACCGAATAAAAATCCTCAGGCACAAGCTTATCGAGCGCGTAGTTGACTATATCCCAGTTCACCAGGTCGCGAGAATGCAGGATGGGCAAGCCCGGCACACACTGGAAGCTCGACGCCGTCATATAGAAATCGTCGCCTACTGCGATGACATCGGGGTCGGAATAGTCGGCATGAATAATCGGATTGGTATATGTACCGTCGCCGCGGTCGGGATTCCAGGTCTTGGAAACCTCGGCTCGAAGCACTGATGAGGATGCCGCCAGTGACGCAGCAATTATATATATCGACAGGTGTTTCATTACAATACTTGATTCTTATATTTTTTATATCGGCGCATCTCGTTCTTATCGGTGAGCGGAGTAAGATGTACTGCGGCTCCGCCACGAGCGGCAAGATTGAATTGCAGGGTATCATCGGCAGTCACTTTGAGATATGTGCACTTCACTTTTGTAGCCGTGTCGACAGTGGGGTCATCGTTATAGATGCGTGCCAGGTATGTGACGCCGGGTTCGAGGAACTCGAGCGATGCACTGTGGCGAGCGGCGTCATTGCCGTTCATCGCGGCAAGCCACCAGCTGTCACCCTTGCGGCGCGCCATGGTGATTTCCTTGCCGGGATAGCCCGAGAGCACTTTTGTATCGTCAAATGTTGTCTCGAGATTGTCAAACCACTCCATCTCGGGCTCGCCGTTGCTGCGCGAGGGGGTATCGTACCAGTAGATAGTGAGCAGCGGGCTGAAGTAGACGAGCGAAGCTGCAAGCTGGTGACCGTGAGTGTTGCGCAGGCGCTTGTCGTAGTAACAGATAGTATAGTCGGCGGCACCGTTGATCATGCGGGTAAACGGCAGTGTCGTGTCATGACGTGCGTCGGGCCACTCCTCGTTGCCGTGGATACCCTCCTGAGTGAGCAAGTTGGGATATGTGCGCGAGAATCCCGATGGGCGATACTCATCGTGGATATTCATAAGCAGCTTATTGTCGGCAGCCAGCCTTACCATATCGTGAAGCCATGTGGCCCAGCGATGCGAGGCATACTGTACAAAACCCGACTTCACGCCTACGATTCCCCACTCGTTGAGCAACGGGAACAACTCGCGCTGCTGCTTCATGAGAGCATGCTGGTTGACATAGAGCCACACCCCTACTCCGCGCTCCTTGCCATAGGCGACAATACCCGGCATATCGAGACGGTCGATGACCTTGGTAGCGTCACCGTCGTGTGACGTACAGGGCTCATACCATTTCCAGTCAAACAGCATGTAAGGAATATTATGTGCGGCACAGAAGTCGATCGTGGCGCGGGCCCCCTCATTGGTGAGCGTGGTCTCGCGCATGATTTTTCCCGGCTTAACCCACGATGTATCGTCGATGGCACAACGGTCGTTGAGATTGAGCACGATATCGTTGTGTTCGAGAAGCTGTCCCGGGGTATCGGCAGCCATGATTATTTTCCACGGGGTAGCGTAATAAGTCACGATATCAACTGGCGAGTACATCACCGATGTGAGCGTCGAGGGGCGATCCTCACGAGCCACATAACGTGTAAGGCACCAGTCGTCATTATCGGCATCGAGCAGCGCAGCCCAGTAGCCGCCGGGATATTCGAGCGTAAGAGCCCTCTCGACGGGGTTGTTGATGCTGTCAACAGGCACGCGGTCAAACGGCGCCTGCGCCCACTGCTCGCTCCATGCCATCACACCCTCGGGTATGGCATAGTCAGTCAAGTCATCGACAACCTTATGGAATATAGCCGCCGGGTGCTCGGGAAAATAGTAGCGGAACGCCACTCCCTCGTTGTAAGCGCGGGCCTCGACATCGAGACGATATTTCGAGGCGTTATGCTTGGACATGTGGATTGTGGCCGAGTTGTAGCGGTCGGCAACCGTCGAACGCTCGCCATAAAGCGGAGTCCAGACCGTATCGACCGGCTCATGCACGGTAACCGAGTCAACAACAAAATCATCCATCCAGCAATCGGGCTGCACGAGTTTACGGCCACCTATATTAAGGGCCATCTCCCACACACGCTGGTCCAGATCGAGACCGGCACGCGACTCGTTGATGACAGGACGGCCGTCGAACGTGACGCTATAGCGCAGTTCGCCGGTAGAATCGGTCAAAGCGACACGGCCCATGACGAGACGCTGGCGTCCGTCGGGCGACGTTATGTCGATAGAGCCGGCAGCCGACATGGCCAGCGCAAGCCCTCCAAACAGTATTGTTGAAATAAATGATCGGTTCATGGATGTATATTTACTTTTATATACACATATACGCCCATAGAAATACAATTACTCAAAGTGCTGTTCATTTTACCGAACCATAACGTTAAATATTGTGTTTAACTGAAACAACACATTAATAATATATATATATCATGTCAAAAACAGTCGAAAATACTTTGCTGCAGCGACGAAGCATACGCCGCTACGAGCGCGATGCCATAAGCGCCGACGACATGCAGTTCATCCACGATGCCATCCGCAACACCCCTACGAGCTACAACGGCCAGCAGTTCACCGTCATAGACATCGATGACCCCGAGACCAAAGAGCGCATTTACGAGATTACCGGCCAGAAGCAGATCAAGACCTGCAACCATTTCCTCGTGTTCTGTGCCGACTATAACAAGATATCGCAGATAGCCCGGGCCAAGGGTGTCGAAAGCATACCGTTCGCCGGGACTGTCGACGGCCTTATCGTAGGCGTCATCGACGCCTCGCTCGCCATGATGAGCGCACTCACCGCCGCCGAGAGCCGCGGACTGGGCACATGCTGTGTAGGATACACGCGCACAGTAGCTCCGGCCCGACTATCAGAGCTGTTAGGTCTCCCCGAGGGAGTGTGCATCGTATGCGGCCTCACGATAGGCATTCCGCGCGAACAGCCCGACATGAAACCGAAACAGGGCGAGTCGCTGCTCATTCACCACAACGGCTACCGACAGGACGACATGCTTCGCGAGCTTATGGAGTATGACCGCGAGGTAACGCTTTTCAACGAGTCGCGCACGGGCACCAAGAGCGATAACGACTGGGCCCGCCACATCACCGACTATTATCGCGAAGGCGAAAACTACCACATGGGCGACGCCCTGCGCGAGCGTGGATTCCTCACACACGATTAGTAAGCGTGCTATTGATTATTTGATTCAATTTAGCTACTTTTGCCGCATATATAGTCTATAACCAATGAATAACAAACTTTACATTTCGCTGCTGGCAGCCGGAGTCGCTGCCATAGCGTCTTCGTGCTCGAACGAGGTATCGACACGCCAATCACTATCATCGCCCGACGGCCGCATTCAAGTTACATTCGACCTTACGCCTCAGGGTCGCCCCTGCTACTCTATGGTATTCAGTGGCGACACCATCATCAGGCCATCGATGCTCGGATTCGAGCTTAAGGACCAGAAACCCTTGACCGACGGATTCAAAATGCAATCGGTGACAACCGATGCCGTCGACGAGACCTGGGTACCCGTGTGGGGCGAAAACGATTCGATCGAGAACCGCTACAACGCCATGACAGTGGCTCTGAAGCAGGGCGACCGTCGCCTCGACATCGAGTTCAGAGTGTTCGACAACGGCATGGGCCTCAGATACATATTCCCCGACCAGTCCCAAAAAACATTTGAAATAACCGGCGAGCTCACCGAGATGGCCATGGGCGGCGATTATACCGCATGGTGGATTCCCGGCGATTACGATACTCAGGAATATGAATACACCAAGTCACGCCTGAGCGAGATACGCGCCCTGTCGACCAAGGACCAGATGGGCAACGTATCGCAGAGTGTCTTCTCGCCCACCGGTGTGCAGACATCGCTGATGCTCAAGACCCCCGACGGGAAATACGTTAATCTCCACGAGGCATCCCTCGTCAATTATCCCGCGATGCACCTTAACCTGAACGACACTACACTCACATTCACGTCACAGCTCACCCCGGGCCGAGGAGATGTCGTCGCAACCGTCGATGTTCCCTTCTCGACACCATGGCGCACGGTCACCGTGGGCGACAAGGCGACCGATATCCTTGCCTCCAATCTCATCTATAACCTCAACGAGCCCTGCGCACTCGATGACACATCGTGGATCGAGCCCGTAAAATATATGGGCGTGTGGTGGGAAATGATTACAGGCAAGAGCTCGTGGTCATACACCGATGCCACCGACTTTGACCTCGCCACCTTCGACTATTCGGCAGCCAAGCCTCACGGCAACCACGCCGCCAACAACGAGAATGTGAAACGCTACATCGACTTTGCGGCCGCCAACGGCTTCGACCAGCTGCTCATCGAGGGTTGGAACGTGGGCTGGGAAGACTGGTTCGGCAAAGAAAAAGAGTATGTCTTCGACTTTGTAACCCCCTACCCCGACTTCGACATCGAGGAGCTCAACCGCTACGCCCACTCCAAGGGCATCAAGCTCATGATGCACCACGAGACATCGGGCTCGATCGAGAACTACGAGCGCCACATGGATGCGGCCTACGACCTGATGAACAAATATGGCTACAACGCTGTCAAGAGCGGCTATGTAGGCAACATCCTGCCCAAGGGTGAGCACCATTACAGCCAGTGGGCTGTCAATCACTATCTCAACGCAGTGAAGAAAGCCGCCGACCACAACATCATGGTCAACGCCCACGAAGCCGTACGCCCCACCGGCCTTGCCCGCACCTACCCCAACCTCGTGGGCAACGAGAGCGCCATGGGCATCGAGTACCAGAACATGACACCGGGCCACGTGACCATACTGCCGTTCACCCGCCTGCAGGGTGGCCCAATGGATTTCACTCCCGGCATCTTCGAGATGGACCTCAGCAAAGTGAGCCCCAACAATACCGAGCACAAGCGCGCCACCGTAGCCAACCAGCTCGCCCTTTACGTGACGATGTACTCGCCGCTGCAGATGGCAGCCGACCTGCCCGAAAACTATGCCCGCAAGATGGACGCATTCAAATTTATCAAAGATGTGCCTGTCGACTGGAGCGAATCGCGCTACCTCGACGCCGAGCCGGGCGAATTTATCGTTGCGGCACGCCGCGAGAAAGGCAAGCCCAACTGGTTTGTGGGCGGCGTGACCAACGAGCATGCCCGCGATTACAACCTCAGTCTAGACTTCCTCACCCCGGGAAAGACCTACACGGCAACAATCTACGCCGACGCGTCCGATGCTCACTATGACACCAATCCTGCCGCCTATCGCATAACCACACAGCAGGTGACATCGGCCGACACCCTGCCCATGCACATGGCTCCCGGCGGAGGCTTCGCAGTCTCGATCATCGCCGAATAATCTATGTTGACACGAGGGCGGGCTAAATGACAAGCCTGCCCTCGTATTTTTTTACCCAAAAATTAATCACAGCGATAGCAAATAGACAAAATACCGTTGTGAGAACGACAAAAAATTATTACCTTTGCACGCAATAAAACCATAAACACTATGTCATTTATTGCCGATAGGGTTAAGATGGATGGTTTGACATTTGATGATGTCCTCCTGATACCCGCCTACTCAGAAGTTCTTCCGCGCTGCGTCAATCTGCAGACCCGTTTTTCACGTAACATCACGCTCAATGTGCCCATCGTGTCGGCCGCAATGGATACCGTCACCGAGGCTAAGCTCGCCATCGCGATAGCTCGCGAGGGTGGTATCGGCGTGATCCACAAAAACATGACAATCGACGAGCAAGCACGCCAGGTGCATGCCGTGAAAAGAGCCGAAAACGGCATGATCTATGATCCCGTGACCATACTGCGTGGCAGCACCGTACGCGACGCCCTGTCGATGATGGAGGAGTACCACATCGGCGGCATTCCCGTAGTCGACGAGGAGCGCCACCTCGTAGGTATCGTCACCAACCGCGACCTGCGTTTCGAGCGCGACCTCAACCGCACGGTCGACGAGGTGATGACATCCGAAAACCTCGTTACCACCAACACCTCGACCAACCTTGAGGAAGCCGCACAGATTCTCCAGGAGCACAAGATCGAGAAGCTTCCCGTTGTCGACAACGAGGGACGCCTCATAGGCCTTGTGACATACAAGGATATCACCAAAGCCAAAGACAAACCCAACGCTTGCAAGGACTCGCTCGGTCGCCTTCGCGTGGCAGCCGGCGTGGGCGTGACCAACGACTCGATGGATCGTGTCGACGCCCTCGTAGCAGCAGGTGTTGACGCTATCGTGATCGACACTGCCCACGGACACTCGAAGGGTGTAGTGAGCGTGCTCAAAGCCGTAAAAGAGAAATATCCCCATATCGACGTCGTTGTAGGCAACATCGCTACCGGCGAGGCAGCCCGCTATCTTGTTGAGAACGGAGCCGACGGCGTCAAGGTAGGCATAGGCCCCGGCTCGATTTGCACCACCCGCGTTATTGCCGGTGTAGGTGTTCCGCAGCTCACTGCCGTTTATGACGTAGCCAAAGCCCTTCAGGGCACAGGCGTTCCTTTGATCGCCGACGGTGGCATACGCTACTCGGGCGACATCGTGAAAGCCCTCGCTGCAGGTGCATACTCTGTGATGCTCGGCGGCATGCTCGCCGGCGTAGAGGAATCGCCCGGCGACACCATCATCTACAATGGCCGTAAGTACAAGACCTACCGCGGAATGGGTTCTCTCGAGGCCATGGAAAAAGGCTCGAAAGACCGCTACTTCCAGGCCGGCGAGACCGACACCAAGAAGCTCGTACCCGAAGGCATCGCAGCCCGCGTTCCCTTCAAGGGCTCTCTCTATGAGGTCGTTTACCAGATGCTCGGCGGCCTACGTGCCGGCATGGGCTACTGCGGTGCCGAGAACATCGAGAAGCTCCACACGGCCAAATTCACCCGCATAACCAATGCCGGTGTTGCCGAGAGCCACCCCCACGACGTGGCAATTACTGCCGAGGCTCCCAACTACAGCGCCAACCACCAGTAATCCCCGACCCGGAGGCCCGGAAATCATACATTGTTATATAATATAATTGTAAAAAATGCGTTATAAAGACATGTTATAACGCATTTTTGCGTTTCATAAATCATACACCGACCAAAAACTATTTAACCAACTGTCAGTTAAATGAAAAAGATACTGCTCTCGGCAGCTATGCTGCTTACAGCCTGCGGCTCGATGTTTGCCGCCAAACCTCAGATTGACCGTGCCGACCAGGTTCTGTTGACAATCGACAAAAAGCCTGTCACGCTTGGCGAATTTGAGTATCTGTATCACAAGAACAATTCCCAGCAGCTCGTGCCGCAGACTATCGAGGAGTATCTCGACATGTTTGTCAACTACAAGCTCAAGGTTGCTGAAGCCGAGGCTGCCGGTATCGACACAACTGCGACATTCATCAACGAGTTCAACGGATATGCCCGCGACCTGGCTCAGCCCTACCTTACCGACCAGGCTGTCGAGCAGGAGCTCATCGACAAAATCTACGACCGACTCAAGGAGGAAGTTAACGTGAGCCATATCATGATGTTTACCGGCGAGACACCCGCCGAGCGTCAGGCCAACCGCAACACTCTCGACTCGATACGCACCGTGATTCTAAACGGCGGCGATTTCGAAGCTCTCGCTAAAGAGTATTCAATCGACCGCGCTTCACGCGACCGTGGCGGAAACATGGGCTACATTACTGCCAACCGCTTCCCCTACACATTTGAGGACGCCGCCTACGAAACACCCGTAGGACAGCTCTCACAGGTAATCGAGACCCCCTACGGCTACCACCTGGTAAAGCCCATCGACCGCCGTCAGGCACGCGGACAGGTTCTCGTTCAGCACATTCTGAAACTCACTCAGGGTCTGCCCGCCGACCAGGCTGCAGCCAAACGCCATGAGATTGATTCAATCCACGCGCTGCTTGCTGCCGGTGCCGATTTTGACGACCTTGCAGCTCGCGAAAGCGAGGACCCGGGTTCGGCCCGCCAGGGAGGACGCCTGCCATGGTTCTCGACCGGACGTATGGTAAAACCGTTTGAGGATGCAGCTTTCGCCCTCAAAGACGGAGAGCTGAGCGACATCGTGGAATCGAGCTTCGGCTATCACATCATCAAGCGCCTCGATTCAAAGGGCTTAGGCAGCAAAGAGGAAGTAACTCCCATGATCAAGGAGATACTCGCACAGGATGAGCGCGGCCTTCTCCCCCGCCGTGCAAAACTCGACCAATATCGCAAGAAATACAACCTGTCAATGAACCGTCCTGCCGTAGCCATGGTTGAATCGGTTATACGCAGCAACGGAGGATATGACTCGACTGTTATAGCAAAATTCATCGACATGCCGGCTCCGCTGGCCACATTCGACGGCGACAACAAAATCTGTCTTAACGAAGTGGTTGCCACTCTCGCGCCCATGGATGGTCTCGCACCGGCCCAGGCATTTGACATCTTCAGCAAGCGCCTCGACGCCATGATCGATGATGCGATCACCGACCGTGCCGTAGCCGATATGGCCACTGATAATGCCGACTACCGCAACCTTCTCAACGAATATCGCGACGGCATCCTCCTGTTCGAAATCAGCGACCGCAATGTATGGTCTCGCGCCAAGGAGGACACCGAAGGCCTCGACAAATGGTTTGAGACTCACCGTGACCGCTATAAATGGGATGCGCCCAAATTCAAGAGCTACATCATCTTCGCAACAAGCGACTCGGTGCTTAACGTTGCCCATAAATTCCTTGAAGAGAATCTTGTAGCAGGTAAGGAACTGGCAGCATGCATGCGACAGCTTTGCGGTCGCGAGGTGCGCGTGGAGCGTGTCATTGCCGCCAAAGGCGAGAATGCCATTGTTGATTATCTCGGTTTCAACGGCGAGAAGCCTGCCCCGAGCGGCAAATGGATTGCTTACGAAGCATACCGCCCGGCAATCATCGATTCACCCGTAGAGGTTGCCGACGAACGCGGCGCCATCACAGCCGACTATCAGTCACACCTTGAAGAAAGCTGGGTCAAGAACCTGCGTTCACGCCATAAAGTCAAGATCAACAAGAAAGTGCTTAAACAGGCCAAATGAAAAGCTTAGGCAAAGTCATATTGACTTCGGCCATCGCGGCTCTCACCCTTGCCGGAACCGGCTGCTCGACCACCGACCCCGACAAGGATCCTAACCTCATTGCGCGCGTGGGCAAGCAACGCCTCATGCGCGACGAGCTCGACAAGGCTCTTGCCAAAGGCCTTGCCTCGCAAGACAGCACCCGCCTTGCCCGCACCTACGTCAGGGCGTGGATCGATTCTCATATAATGGGTGAAGTAGCCGGGCGTAACATACCCGACATGAGCGAGATCGACCGCATGGTCGACGAATATCGCAACGAGTTGATTGCCTGGGAATACCGCCGCCTCATGTTCATGCAACACGGCGACAAGGACTACCCGGCCGACAGTATCGTTTCGTACTATGAGAAGCACGAGGCCGATTTCGTGCTCGAGCGACCGCTCGTAAAAGGTGTCTATATTAAAATAGCCGATAACTCCCCCTCGCTCCCGCGAGTAAAGAAACTGTATAAATCGACGCGCGACGCCGACATCGACCGTCTCGAGAAACAGGATCTACAAGGTGTCATCCACTACGATTATTTCCGCGACCGATGGGTTGACTGGGAGCAGATCGAGACCCGCGTACCTATCGACTTCGGCTCATCGCCCGATGCATTCCTCGCCACCAACAAAACCGTTGAAGTAAGCGTCAACGGCTATACACATCTGCTCGAGATTACCGAATTTCTGAAAACCGGAGCCACCATGCCTCTGGAACGTGCCGAGGAGCGCATACGTCGCGACCTGTTCAATCAGCATCGCCGCGAGTATGACACACGCCTGCGCATGGACCTTTTCAACCAAGGCCTCAGCGACGGCACGATCGTAATCAACACCCCCCTCGATTAAGATCCCTTTTGATCAAGAGCCGGAACAATCAAGCCCCGGTTCGATCAAGGGTTTTGAGTATCTGGGCGAGTTCCTCGTCGGTGGCTGTGAGCCGGCGGCGACACTCGGTTATGAGTTCTGTTGCTCGACGGGTATAGGCAGCGAGTTTGTCGATGTCGCAGTTTTCGGCCTGCATAGCGTTTATTATTTGTCCGAGCTGACTGATGGCCTCGTTGTATGACAGCTCGTTGACCGGTTTGAGTTCCATTGTTATAGTTATTTTACTTCTGATTGTATTGTTCCTGATGCAAATGTCGTTTCAATATGATCGCCCTTCGTGAGCTGGCTTGAGGAGGTAACGACCTTGCCGTTAACACGCGTTATAGAGTACCCTCGGTTCAGCACCGCCTGTGGAGATAGAGCCGCGAGCAACTGCTCGGCAGCAGCAAGACGGTCGCGACTGCGGGCAACAGCCTGCGACGAAGCGGCAGCGACATTGGCTGCCATCACATCAAGGCGTGCGCGCGCCGGCGACAGTTTGTTGGCACTTACACCCGACAGCAACACGCCGGCACGATTGAGCCTCAGCTCGGCACGGCGGGTGGCATCGAACGGCACCACAGGCAACAACCCCGCATAATACGAAAGTTGCTCCTTGCATCCCGCTATTATATCCGACACGGTTGTGAAAATCAGCTGAGCCTTGGCATCGAGATCGCCAAGAGCTTTTTCGCCGAGGCCTATAAGCCACTCGGCTGCAGCCGTCGGAGTCTTGACGCGCATATTTGCCACATAATCGAGCAGTGTAATATCACGCTCGTGGCCTATGCCTATGATAACAGGAATGTCAAATTGTGCTATATTAAGTGCAAGATTATAATCTTCAAAGCACTGCAGGTCGCTCGTAGCGCCACCGCCACGTATTATCACCACGCAGTCCCAGCCCCCTTGGGCATTTATCTCATTAAGAGCTTCGACAATCGATGCAGCCGCTTTGTCGCCCTGCATTACGGCAGGGAACAGGCGGGGTTCAAACTTCAGCCGCGACGGGTTGTGCAGCAACTGGTTGATAAAATCGCCATAGCCGGCCGCTCCGGGTGCCGATATCACAGCAACCCGCTGTGGGATAGCGGGCCACGGCAACTCGCGGTTCATGTCGATAACACCCTCCTTCGTGAGTCGGTCGATGATTTCGCGACGGCGCCTCAACAGGTCGCCCATCGTATAGTTAGGGTCGAGATCGGTGATGACCAGCGACAGTCCGAACACGGGATGCATCGTAGCCGATGCCTTGACCATGAGTTTTATGCCCGTGGCAAATGGCTGGCCGGTAGCAATCATAAACTCGCGGCTGAGCCGGTCATAATTGTTTCCCCAGATGACACCGCGCGCTTTGGCTACCTGCGTGCCGTTGCCGTCTTTCTGCAACAGCTCCATATAGCAGTGACCGCGGCGAACGGCGACATCGCTCAGCTCGGCGGTAACCCACACGTTCTGCGTGCCCGTATCGCCTGTTATAAGCCTCGCTATACGGCTGTTGAGTTCAAAAAGTGAGATTGACTCGTGCATTTCCCTCCTTCTATTTTACAGCGCTCCATTTTTTCCCATCCCAGCGATAGCTTATGGCGGGCTTGAGATATGGCTTGACGGCCTTATAATCGTCGGCCGACAGCAGTCGGCCCAATGTATTTGTTACCGTGAGCACACCGTCGCTGTAGTTGTAGATAGCCGGGACGAAGGGTACAAGATTCTCGATTTCTGACATGCGCGTCCGCGACTCGGGCGTTACCCACAGCGACAGGTCGTTGTGATTTACCGGCTGCAGTTTCTTCGCCCCTTTGGTCCAGTCGCTTTTATAGACGACGGCATAGCTGTCGGGGGTAGGTAGGGCGAGAGTATTAATCACCAGCAGCATTGTATCGCGGCCGGCCGGAAGCAGAGATATGGCTACATCCGACGATGTTGTCGTGCCAATCGTGATTGACTCGTCGGTAAACGATTTTACCGAAGCATCGCCTCCAAAAGCATTGCGGCTTGCCACAGTCGACCCGCTCGTATAGTAGTCGAGCATATCAAGACGCGTCAACGAGTCGATAGCGGTTATCACATTGCGCGGCGCCGAAACGAAAGCCTCGCGGGGGGTGAGACCGTACCCCGACAGGGCAGTCACTACCGATACAAGTAATAAAAATAGCTTCCTCATAACATCTCAAAATAAGTTCCGGTTCAAAAAAAACGCTATGGTGCCGACCACGTCAACGGCGAGCACCTTTCTTTCCTTTCTTACGTTTGAAAACGCCAAACGGTTCATCCTCCGATGCCTCGCGACTGCGACGGTTTGAAACTCGTGCATAATCCTTCTCAGGCTCGGCAACTTCGCTATATAGACGCTTGCCCATGAAATCGGCGCCTTTGAACGCTCCCACTACCTTGCGGGCATCACGCTTCTTGACGTCAAACAGTGTGTAGGCCGGCATAAGATCGATACGCCCCACATCGACGCGGGCTCCCTCTATATTACGGTTGAGAAGCTCGATGAGATTTCCGGCATAGAATCCGTCGCGCTTGCCCACATTCACATAGATGCGTTCCATACCCTTGTCGGCCGTGCGACGGTCTTTATCCTGCGGGGTGCGGTCACCTTTTTCCTTTTTCGATTTATCCTTGGCAGGCTTTTCATCGATAACATCGATTGTGGGGGCGTCCTTGTAATAGTCGAGCAATCGCTTGAATTCGAGCGAAAGAACACGTTTGATAAGATCCTCGCTCGACAGCCATCCCAGTTTCTTTATCACGCCGGGAGTGTATTTATCCATCGCGGCATCGTCAACCTCCACGCGCTCGATACGGTCGGCGAGGAAATAGAGTTGCTTCTCAATAATATGTGTTGGAGTCGGGACCTCCTTACGCTCGAATTTTTTGCCGATAATGCGTTCAATCTCCTTAAGGCGTCCTTTCTCGCGGGTATGGATTATGGCTATCGAAGTACCTGTCTTGCCTGCACGGCCCGTACGGCCCGAACGGTGGGTATAGACAGCCACATCCTCGGGCAGGCCGAAGTTGATCACATGGGTGAGGTCATCGACATCGATA
This sequence comes from uncultured Muribaculaceae bacterium, assembly GCA_947386115.1. GTDB lineage: Bacteria > Bacteroidota > Bacteroidia > Bacteroidales > Muribaculaceae > JAAVFS01. The sequence goes on along the minus strand of CANDNO010000029.1, from coordinate 1,080 downwards.
CCGCGCGCAGCCACATCGGTGGCTACAAGCATGGTTATCACGCGGTCGTGGAACTTCTTCATCACGATATCGCGCTGCTGCTGCGACAGGTCGCCGTGAAGCGCGTCGGCATTATAGCCGTCGCGTATCAGCTGGTCGGCTACCTCCTGTGTCTCGCGACGAGTACGACAGAATACTATCGCGTAAACCTCGGGGTTATCATCAGCAATACGTTTGAGTGCCAGATACTTGTCACGGGCATTGACGAGATAATAGATATGACGAACGTTGGCAGCGCCCTCATTGCGGGTGCCTACCACATACTCCACGGGCGAGTGCATGTATTTCTTGGCTATGCGGGCTATTTCCTGCGGCATAGTGGCCGAGAAAAGCAGCATCTTGCGGTTCTCGGGCACATATTCAAGGATCTCGTTGATCGAATCAAGGAAACCCATGTTGAGCATCTCGTCGGCCTCGTCGAGGATAACGGTGTGCACATGCTCGAGACGAGCCACGCCACGGTTTATCAAGTCGATGAGTCGGCCGGGGGTGGCTACGATTATCTGCACGCCCTTCTTGAGCGAGCGTATCTGGCTCTCGATACTCGAGCCGCCATAGACGGGCTGAACACGCACATCGTCGATATATTTCGAATAGTCGGCAAGGTCACCGGCTATCTGTAGGCAAAGCTCGCGGGTAGGAGCGATGATCAGCGCCTGCGGGGTATGATCCTCAGCATTTATGCGCTGAAGTACAGGCAGACCAAAAGCGGCAGTCTTGCCGGTACCGGTCTGTGCCAACGCGATAACATCGCTGTCCTCGTGCAGCAGGTGTGGAATAACTTTTTCCTGAACAGGCATGGGATTCTCAAATCCCATGTCGGTTATAGCATGTAATAGGGGCTCATTGACCCCAAGTTCTTGAAATGTCATATAAAATAAAAAAATTGCGGCCAAGGCCCATTGTAAACTACAAAGATACAACAATTAAACGTCACATTTGTCAGTCGCGACCAAAAAGCATCAAAAAAGGCGGGAATCGCAATGATTGCAGGTTCAACTGGCAAGTGCAAAATTAGCGATTTGTTTGAAGAATTCGGTC
>CANDNO010000028.1 GCA_947386115.1 uncultured Muribaculaceae bacterium | reverse complement strand
AGAATGAGTTATTCCTATCTCAAAGTTTTGCACTTCGATTTGGAATCTTCATTAAAGATTTATTCGTAGTGGCTGAGAGAGTCGTGTAGCTCGCTGACTACCATCGCCTTTAGCTCGGCGGGCTGTATCACCGTAACCCGGGAGCCGTGGGCGAGAATTTCTTCGACAAAGTCGGGCGAAATCTTCATGCGGTATGAAAAAATCGAAAAAGTGTCGTGTATCATCTCCTGCTGGGAGTGGTGAAGCGGAACGGCGCGGAAATACTTGGCCTGGCGGGCATCGACCCTGAGCTTGATATCCTTGACCTCACCTTGGGTGAACACCACGCCGAAGCTGTCGCGGAAGTAGGTCTCGGCGTCGAAGTCGTCGGGTATCTCATACACGTCGGTGAGCATCGAGGGGGTGAGCATGCGGTCGAGCGCGTAGGTCTTGATGACATCGCCATCCTTCACGGCGCGTCCCGTCACATACCAGCGCTGCTTGAACAGCTTCATGAAATATGGTTCCAGTATCACGCCACGCGAAGGTGTCGAGCGGGTGTATGGAGCGTAGTCAAACTTGAGCCTGTGGCGCTCCTTCAGCGCATCGACTGCCAGTTTGAGATATGAGCGCGCCGAGGGCACATCCTCGAGAAAAATGAGGTGAGACACGTCGCGGGAGTTGACAAACACGTCGTTGAGCGCCTGTGTGTGGACCATCCACGAGGTCATGTTGCGCGAGTGCTCGTCCTCCTCGATATAGTATTCGTACGTGCGCGAATCACATTCGATCCTGATGTGGAACAGGTCGCTTATCTCGTCGCGGAAATTGAAAAACGTACGCCGGGGTATGTCCCGGCCGTTGCCGAGTCCGCTTGCTCGCCAGTGCTGATTGATTTGTGCCCGCGTGAGTCTGCCATAGCGCCTGAGCAGGTTGACGAGCCACATTGAGCGTGACAGTTGGTTGGTTGACATCTTATGAATTGAGAGTTGAGAGTTATAGCTTGGATTCCGAGCGACGGGAGAGGAGTATGAGGCCGAGGACAGTGTAGGCGGCGTTGATGAGCAGCAGCTCGAAGCCGGTCTGGTAGCCGGTGAGGCGGTCAAGCAACCGGGTCGTAGCCAAGGCCAGTACCGGCGCCAGAATGCACACCAATGGTACCCAGCGGTCGCGCACCGGGCGCTTGCACAGCATGCCGAATACAAACAGGCCCAGGATGGGACCGTAGGTGTACGAAGCCAGCGTGTAGACGGCGCTGATGGCGTCGCTGTCGCTGATATAGTAGAACGCGATGATTACCAAGCCCATGAGGCATGACATCACAAGGTGTACACGACGGCGCATGGCTATGTGGCGTTCATGGGTGGGGTCGCTGTGGCCCATTATGTCGATCGTGAACGAGGTCGTGAGCGAGGTGAGCGCCGACCCCGCAGCCGAGTATGCGGCCGAGATGAGTCCGAGTATAAACAGTATGCCTACGGCCACGGGCATCGACGGGTGGGTGGCAACGAGCGAAAACAGGCTGTCGCTCTTGGCCGGCATCTCAACCCCCTCGGTGGCGTCGACAAACATCACCAGCAGAGTGCCCAGGATGAGGAAGAGCGCCACGACCACAAACTGCAGCAGCGACGACACGATCATGTTCTTCTGGCTCTGACGGTAGTCGGGACAGGCCAGCGTGCGCTGCATCATGTCCTGGTCGAGTCCAGTCATGGCGATGGCAAGGAATATGCCGGCTACAAACTGTTTCCAGAAATAGCTGCCGGCCATGGGATCGTCGAAAAAGAATACGCGCGAGGTAGGGTGCGACGCCACGGCACTGCTCAGCGACGCGAGATCATGTCCCATGCCGCGGGCTATGAAGTAGATGCAGAGCACCACCGACATTATGAGGCAGAAGCTCTTCAACGTGTCGGTCCATATCACCGCCTTCACCCCCGACCTCGCCGTGTATAGCCATATAAGCGCTATCGTGACGATGACGTTGAATATGAACGGAATGCCCAGCGGCCCGAACACCAGCTCCTGGAGCACCACACACACTACGAAAAACCTCACGGCGGCTCCCAGCATTTTGCTGAGCAGGAAGAACCATGCTCCGGAACGGTAGGTAGAGCGTCCGTAGCGGTTCTCGAGGTAGCCGTATATCGAGATGAGGCCGCGACGGTAGAACATGGGGATGAGCGCGAAAGCTATCACGGCATATCCCACGATGAAGCCGAGAATCATCTGCAGGTAGGCATAGCCGCCCGAGGCAACCATGCCGGGCACAGAGACAAACGTGACGCCCGAGATGGCGGCGCCTATCATTCCGAACGCCACAACGGGCCATGGTGTGCGCCGTCCGCCGTTGACAAACGTCGATGCATCGGCCCGTCGCGAAGCGAGTTTCGAGATTACAAGCAGCAGGATGAAGTAGCCTGCGATGACTGAGATGACGATAGCCGGACTCATTGCAGCGGATATATAAGGTAGGGCTGACGGCGACGGTCAAACTCGGCAGCCTCATCGGCCCACGATGCCTTGATTTCGGCCGCGCTGCGCCCATCGAGAATCATGCGGCGCACACGGTCGTTGCCTATCAGCAGTTCAAAAAACGAAGTAAAGAATTTCTCGGGACGCCCCATGCGGTTGTAGGCATCTATAAGGTAGGTAAGATCTACGCCACGGGCTATGAGCGAATCAGACGGCACGTTGCGCAGGTCAACTCCGCGACACGTGCGGTTCATCAGCGGCGGCTTCGTGGCACCCTGCCGGCTGCGCGGCGTGAAAGTATATCCGCCCGGGCGCATCGACGGGTGGCCGTATACCTCGAACGGGGCATCGGTACCACGCCCCAGCGACACGGGGGTGGCCTCGAAATAGCAGGTCGACGGGTAAAGGTAGATGGCGTGGATGTTTGGCAGATTGGGCGACGGAGCTATCGGCAGTTCATACCGTGTAGCGTGGGTATAGCCGGCACAGGGCACTACCGTGAGACGGGATTTACGCCCACCTTTGAGCCATCCCTCGCCTGAGGCCATCGAGCCCAGCTCGCCCAGCGTAAGGCCGTGCAGAACCGGAATGGGTAGCCGGCCTACCCCCGACGCATATTTCATGTCGAGCACAGGGCCGTCAACCCCCATAGGCGATGTAGGGTTGGGGCGGTCGAGAATCACAAACTCCTTGTTGCCGTCGATCGCACGGTTCATCAGCTCGAGCATCGTGCAGTAGTAGGTGTAGAATCTCAGTCCCACATCCTGGATATCGGTCACCACCACGTCGACCGAGTCGACGCGCGACAGGGCAGCACTCTTGCCCTTGCCATACAGCGACAGGACAGGCACACCGGTAGACGGGTCGACACTGCCCGACACGTGCTCACCGGCATCGGCCGTGCCGCGAAAACCATGCTCGGGCGAGAAGATATAGCGCACGTCGACACCGTTGTCTATCAACAGGTCAAGAGTGTGACGGCCATCGGCCACGCGCCCCGTGTGATTGGAATACAGTGCCACCCTCTTGCCCTCGAGCAGGGGCAGATACACGTCGGGCCGGTCGGCACCAACTATCACCTCGCTACCATCGGGAGCCACAGCACGGGCCACCGACACAGCCATAAAAAATAGTAATGTGCAAATGATCTGTTTCATGCCTTAAAGGTAGAACAAAATCCCCGCACCTCAACGTTAATATTGGTTAATTCGAGTCTTACAGACCTTCTTATACAAATCCACGATATAGATTACTGAACAGTAATTATAGGCCTACCAAAGAATGATGACAGCATCGCGAGCGTCGCTATAGTAAAATTATGTTGTCCACTGAGCCATTTTGTTATCTCGCTCGGACGCCGACCAAGCGCTTCGGCAAATTGCTTTCTTGACAGACCCCTCTCGTGCATTAGAGAGTCTATGCGATCGGAAATTGCAAAAGAAAGATTGATTTCGGCTTTTATATCAGCAGGAACCGAATCTACCATATTACAATAAATGCTTTTTGCGTCTTTCATAATTCAAAAGTTTTATCTGTTTCTATCATTCTCTCGGTAACAATTACCGTGCCATTGCGTTTCCCTTCATTTAGTAATTCTTCAAATTTCTGCAATGTAAGAACATAACCTCGTAGAGAATCATCTTCATCATAAGTGCGCGAATTCTTTACTCCGCCATTACCGAGAATCAGAATTCCGTTTGACAATCGGAGACAATACAGACGCAACTTCGATGACAGAACAGGTAGCGCCACAACCGAATCCCTCATCTTGCCCTCAGGCCTGAAAAATCGCTCAAGCGCTCCATCTTCAGATATCTTATCAACTATCTGCACGATACGCAGCAAGTCCCTGTTAAGTTTGGCATCCTCAATAAACTTTGCATAAAATCGTTCATACTCCGAATTATCCTCAGAAGTAAACTGAATTGAATATAGGGTACATTTGTTTCCCTCATTGAGGAGAATAAGTTCTACTTCACTCATAATATTATGCTTTAGAGTATGTTCTTTATAATTTTATAACGCAAATATACCACATTTATTTCATTTAAAAGTGAAATTTATTACAAAAATATTAGAGATTGCATTTTTCAACAACTTGTTGGTTTTTTGAGTAACTTTGCAGCGATAAAAACACCTGCTCTGATGAACGAAACAATCAAACGACTCAAAGATAAAGTATTGGCCGGCGGGGTGATTGACGCCGCCGAGGTGGACTTGCTCGCCTCCCAGCCCGACCTCGAGGGACTCTATGACGCCGTCGAGGAAATAACCCGCCGCATGTGCCCGCCGACGTTCGACTCATGCTCGATTGTCAATGCCCGCTCGGGCCGTTGCTCGGAGAACTGCAAGTGGTGCGCACAGTCGGCCCACTACGATACCGGCTGCAACACCTACGACCTCATCGACCGCGAGCAGTGTATGGCCGAGGCTCGCCACAACCACGCCAAGGGAGTGCGCCGCTTTTCGCTCGTAGCCAGTGGACGGGCAGTGCGCGGCGAAGCACTTTCACAGATATGCTCGCTCCTGAGAAGCGTCAACGACGAGGTGGGTATCAAGACCTGCGCCTCACTCGGACTCCTCGGCCGCGACGAGCTTCAACAGCTCTGGGACGCCGGCGTGCGACGCTATCACTGCAACCTCGAGGCTGCTCCGAGCTACTTCAAGCAGCTTTGCACCACCCACACCGTAGACGACAAGATACACACCATCAACCTTGCACGCGAGATAGGCTTCGAGGTGTGCTCGGGAGGCATCATAGGCATGGGCGAGAGTGCCGCTCAGCGATACGAACTGGCGCTCAAACTGCGCGAAGTGGAGCCCCACTCGATACCCATCAACGTGCTCTGCCCCATCCCCGGCACGCCGCTTGCCGACGCCCGCCCGCTCACCGACGACGAGGTGCTCACCACCGTAGCCATCTTCCGCTTCATCCACCCTACCGTGCAGTTGCGCTTCGCCGGAGGACGCAGCAAGCTGTCACGCTCGACCCAGCTGCGCGCCATGCGCATAGGCATCAACGGGGGCATCGTGGGCGACCTTCTCACCACTGTCGGCTCCCGTATCGACGACGACCGTCAGTTAACCCGCGAGGCCGGCTATGAATTCTGATGAACGACTCTCGCGCTCTCGCCTGCTCCTGGGTGACGACGCAATGCAACGACTCGCAACCGCGCGCGTCATCATCTTCGGCATAGGGGGCGTAGGCTCATGGGCAGCCGAAGCCCTCGTGCGCACCGGTCTCACACACATCACCATCGTCGACAACGACCGCGTGGCCACCAGCAATATCAACCGACAGCTCCCCGCCACCGTCGACACCGTGGGCGAGTTCAAGGTCGAAGCGCTGCGTAGGCACTTGCTCAGTGTCAACCCCGACGCTCTGGTCACCACAATCGACCGTCCCTACACCCCCGAGACGGCAGCCGACTTTGCGCTCGAGAGCTACGACTATATAATCGACGCCATTGACTCCCTCTCGTGCAAGGCCTCCCTTATACTCCACGCCACCGGGCTTAAAGGGGTGAAATTCTACTCATCGATGGGCGCTGCGCTCAAGCTCGACCCTACCCGCGTTAAGGTAGCCGAGTTCTGGCAAGTGCAAGGATGCCCGCTGGCCCGCGCTCTGCGACAGCGCTTCAAACGCACCGGCCTGCGCCCCGCACGCAAGTTCAAATGCGTATACAGCGACGAGCTCGTCCCCAACCGCGGAACCATAACGCCACCGTCAGGCGCCACGAGCCAATGGGACGCAACCAAAGCTGCCATCAACGGCTCCCTGCTTCAGGTCACCGGCACAGTAGGCTTCACCCTCGCCTCACTCGTCATAAAAGATATTACCGAAGCAACAACACACTGATTATCAATAAAACATGCCAAAGGCATGTCCATACGATTACCTACTATAAACCTTCCAATTACCAACTGTACATAATCCTCCCGGCCCGCTCAATCGTCATAGTGATACCTTCACATTAAACAACACGAACCATGATATTTTCACGATTGAGCATTATTGTAGCGTCAGCATTATGCGCGCTTGGCCTTATGGCTGTACCCCGCGCCGAGTATCCACGCCCACAGTTTGAACGCGAACAGTGGCAGAACCTCAACGGCACCTGGACCTATGAGTTTGACAAAGGCCGCTCGGGCATGGATCGCCGCCTCTTCGAGAGCAAAGGGTTTGACAACGAGATAACCGTACCCTTCTGCCCCGAGAGCAAACTATCGGGCGTAGGACACACCGACTTCATTCCCGCCATGTGGTACCACCGCACAATACAGGTGCCGCAGGAATGGTTGGGCAAACGCATCATGCTCAACTTTGGCGGCGTCGATTTCTTTGCCGGCATCTATGTCGACGGCAAGCTCGTAGGACGCCACTGGGGCGGTAGCTCACCTTTCTCATGTGACATCACCGAATCCACAGCCGACGGACTTCCCCACAACCTCGTGGTGAGAGTCGAGGACGACGTGCGCAGCGGCACGCAGCCCACAGGCAAACAGTCTCACGGATTCTATCCCGGCGGAGCAGTCTATACCCGCACGACCGGAATATGGCAGACCGTGTGGATGGAACCTGTCGACGAAGCCTCGCTCGCAAGCGTCTATATCGTTCCCGACCTCGACCGCAGCCGTTTCATCGTTAAGCCCGAGTTCCGAAGCCTCAAGGCCGGACAGACCATCGAAGTGAAAATCAAGGATGGTGACAAAGTCGTAGCCCGCGACAGGCAGAAAGCAGCTCCCGGCATGTCGATGCCCATCGCCATAAAGAATGTAAAGACATGGTCGCCCGAGTCACCCTTCCTCTATGACATCGAACTCACAGTGCTCGACGCCGACTCACGCCCCGTCGACACCGTGAAATCATACGCCGGAATGCGCAAGATCCACATCGAGGGCAACCGTTACTACCTCAACAACAAGCCCTACTTCCTACGCCTCGTCCTCGACCAGGGCTTCTACCCCGAGGGCATCTGGACAGCGCCCACCGACGACGACCTGCGCCGCGACATCGAGCTGAGCATGGCCGCCGGCTTCAACGGCGCACGCTTGCACCAGAAAGTATTTGAAGAGCGTTTCCACTACTGGGCCGACAAGCTCGGCTACCTCACCTGGGGCGAGTCGCCCAGCTGGGGAGGCAACCTCAACCGCATCGAGACCGCCCGCAACTTCATACCCGAGTGGGAGTCGATAGTCGTGCGCGACCGCAACCACCCCTCCATCATAGCATGGACGCCGTTCAACGAGACATGGGAGCGCCCCGACAACGACGAGGCCGCCCTACAGCACGACCGCTTCATCGAAGACATCTACCGCACCACCCATAACCTCGACTACAGCCCCGTCAACGACGCCAGCGGCAACTATCACGTCATCACCGACCTGTGGACCGTGCACAGCTACGAACAGGACCCGGCGCGCCTCGCCGAGTGGTTCGTCGTCAAAGATGGCCGGTACCCCTGTCAGGATCCACGCCGCGACGTGCCCTACACCGGCCAGCCATTCTTCATCGACGAGTACGGCGGCATCAAATGGGTCGACGGCCAGCAATTCTCCGAAGGCTCATGGGGCTACGGACAAGGCCCCAAAACGATCGAAGAGTATTACGATCGCCTCGAAGGCCTCACCGATGCCATCCTTGCCGTACCCTACATGTCGGGCTACACCTACACGCAGCTCACCGACGTAGAGCAGGAGCAGAACGGAATATACAACTACGACCGCACCCCCAAGTTCGACATGAACCGCATACGGTCCATTTTCTCCAAATCACCATTTTAGTAGTGGTGCGATAAAAATCCAACCACTCTAATTAAAATATTAGTATTTAGTTAAATACAAGAGTACATTGATTTTTTGATTTGAATTTAGTTTATTAGTCTTGTTGTTCAAAAAGCATCAAGATTATGAATCAGGGTAAATTTGTTTTCTCCCAAGTCATAGAGTTTATACCGCGTTACCAGTTCAACAAACTTGTAAAGCAATATAAAGGAGACTGGCATGCAAAGAATCTCAACAGTTACAACCACCTTCTGCATCTGCTATTCGGGCAGTTGACCGGGTGCGATTCACTTCGAGACATCTGTTTATGCCTGGAAGCCCATTCAAAATTTCTATATCATCTCGGTTTTCGCAAAATAGTGAACCACACATCGTTGTCGCGAGCTAACGAAAGCAGGGATTACCATATTTTTGAAGGACTTGGAATTTATCTCATAGGCTTGGTAAGAACGATGTATTCCCAAACCAGATTGTCTGATATTACCATAGATAATGTGATTTATGCTTTGGATTCCACGACCATATCCACAAGCATAAAACTTGCAGCATGGGCATTGGGCAAATACAGCAAAGGTGCTGTCAAGATGCACACATTGCTTGATTTACGGGGAAGCATACCGGCTAACATCCATGTCACTGATGGGAAATGGCATGACAGCAACGAACTCGACATACTAACACCGGAACCATTCGCATTCTATGTGATGGACAAGGCGTATGTTGACTTCGAGGCCCTATTCAGATTTCATCAATCGCAGGCATTCTGGGTAACCCGACCAAAGGAAAACATGAAGTTCACAACTGTTGAGCAGATGGAAATACTTGATGCAGAATCCGGCATCATTGAAGACTTACGAATTCGGGTTACAGGGTATAAGTCGAGTAAACTTTATCCTGAGGATATAAGATTTGTACGAGTCTATGACCCGGACAATGATACTATCGTAGATTTCATATCCAACAATTTTGAAGTCAGTGCACTGGAGATATCCAATCTTTATCGGCACCGTTGGGATATTGAGGTTTTCTTCAAGTGGATAAAACAGAATATTGTCGTTAAAACCCTTTGGGGCTTTTCCGAAAACGCCGTTAAAATCCATCTTTGGACAGCTGTCATTTCCTACATTACAGTAGCAAGGATTAAGGCGGAATATAAAAGTTGCTATTCCATCACCGAAGTAGCTACTCTGATCAGAATCTCTGCTTTAGAGCGTGTCGAATTAAAGCAACTCATAACCAAGCAAGACTCAGTAACCAATTCAGACCAAAATGTCAAAGAACTCTCTTTATTTGATGATTTTTAAACTAACGCGATTTTATCGCACCAGTAGTATCTCCATTTTAATTCTCCAGCCTTGCAACCAGCACGATAAGTAGCATCGGATAATAATAACATTATACACCGAACCCTATTGATGCTCAGTAAACCAGCGCGAAGTTGTCGACCCAGAGCGTCAGGCCGGGGGTGCCGATGTAGGCGGTGCCTGAGGCAGCCGAGGCCATCACCAGCATGTGGGTGGGGGTAGCGTCGGGAGCATCCCAGCCTACCTCTTTCACCGGTACCATTTTACCCTTGCTGTTGCGGGCATAGTAGGATTTGTCCTCGGGAATAAGCCCCATGTAGTCTTTGAAGCCGGGCGTGCCGGTGATGTCGCCATACTGCACGTCGAGGCGGTGGCCGTTGACCCAGCCGTCGGTCGAGGCGGCATAACGCTCACGGCCCGTTCCTACGCGCTTGGCATACAGATTCCCGTCAGAATCCTCCCAGCGACGCTGCAGGATGATATATACCTCGGCATTGTCGCGCCCCGGCAAAGTCTTTTTACGGCTGAATCCACTTGAATAGACACGCTCGTCGGCCGCAGGCATCTCCACCTTGTAGTCATACTGCAACGCCTTCGGGCGCTTGCTGAACGGCACGCCCATTACCATATTGCCATACGGATTGTCGGTCGACCTGATAGGCTCTATCATCTCGCCCATGAAGATTGATCCCCCCACGAGCACATCGATATTGATAAGCCCTATGACCTTAACTCGCTCTATAATCGTGCTCAGCTTGGCAGCGCGGTCGCCAGGAGCGCGCATGTCGGGGAACACCGCGTTAGAACCCTTCGTGATACCTTTCACGTGGGCCAGGACATTGGATGTAGCCCAGGGGGAGCCACCCTTGTTCTTGTAGGCGATATTACCGTCGATGGTATCATTGGGCGCGATCTCGTAGAGAGTCTTGGTATTGCCGCCGATGATGCCGCTCTCAGGGATATGACGCACCTCCCAGCGGTTCATATTGCCATAGGATATGGGAACAACCGTCTCGCCGGCAGCCGAAGTAGCCAGCAGCAGTATAGAAATAGTCGATGTAATAATTCGCATAATCATATTGCAAAATTAACCTTTTTAAGTTAAACCCTACGATATCTCATCCCATTTTGACCAATAAAAGTCACATATAACCCCACATTAACACGGGCTATATTATATATAACAAAAAAACAGTATATTTGTAGTTGTAAACAATCCACAATAGAATGATGCCCGACGACACCGGTGACGAACGCCAACTCATACTCGCCCTCCGAGAGGGTGATGTCGGCGCCTATGCCATCATCTATCACCGATATTTCAGGCCTCTGTTCATCTACAGCCTGCAGTTTACCAAATCGCGCAACGATGCCGAGGATATTGTCCACGACGTGTTTACCAAGCTATGGGTCAAACGAGAGTCGATACGCAGCACCGACAGTATCAAGGCCCTGCTCTTCACCATCGCGCGCAACGACCTCATAAGTTCATTTCGCCGCATGATGTCGTCACCACTGTTCGACGACTATATGGATCATGCCAACAGTCTGGGGCGCGAAGACCACGACATCATCGAATACCGCGAGTTTGAGGAAAGCGTCATGCGCATCATCAGGAGTCTCCCCCCGTCGCAGCATCGCGTTTTCACAATGTCCCGCTTCGATCACATGACCAACAGCGAGATAGCTCTCAAGCTCGGCATCAACGAGCAGAGCGTCAAGAACAACCTTCACCTGGCTACCAAATTCATCAGGTCCAAGCTTAAGGATATACTACACCTCGTAACGCTCCTCGTTATGTTAAATTAAGTCAATAATGGAGTACTTTAGCTCATTTATCAAGTCTCAAAATATAACCAACCACCCAACGTCACATCGATGAAACAGCTCATAGAAAAATACCGTACCAACAGCCTGTCGCACGATGATATAGAGCGTGCCCGGCAACTGCTCGGCACCCTCTCCGACGACGACCTCGCCGCCTATATGAACGACGATTGGGAAGGATTCGAGTGTAACGATGCTCCGTCACCGGCCGACAAAGCGAGCCGACTTGCCGTGTGGGGACGCATCACCGGCCACGTGGCAGCCCGCCGCCCATGGAGAGTAGCAGCACGCATCGCCGCCGTGGCGCTCATCGCCATTCTTGCCACAACCACGCTGTGGCTCCACAACACCAACCGCGACCTCAAAGCCATCGAGATTGCCACCACAACCGGAAGTAACGAGCGCACCACCCTACAGCTCCCCGACGGGTCGACAGTGAGCCTGAACAGCCACTCCAACATCACGTACCGCGTCGACGGCTTCACCGGCCGCGAGCGTCTCGTCAACTTTGACGGCGAGGGATACTTCGACATAGCAGGCCTCAACGGCAAACCATTCATAATCGACACCCCCGGGTTGCGCGTCCTCGTCAAGGGTACAAGCTTCAACCTCTCGGCACGTGCCGCCGACTCGATATCGACACTTTTCCTCGTCGAGGGAGCTGTCGACCTGACATCGCTCGCCGATGGTAATACCGTGACACTCAAACCCAACGAAAAAGCCATCTACGACCATAACACGGGCGGCATAAGCATCTCGACAGTCAACCCCAACGACAACATCACCGCCTGGAAAGACCGCCGACTCACATTTACCAATGCCACTCTGCCCGAAGTAGTACACCACCTGGAGTCAAACTACGCCATAAACATTACATACGACGACAGCCTCACCACCGAGCGCTTCACCGGAGTCATTCCCCTCGACGACCTCGACAACGCCATTGACATTGTCGAGTCGATTTACAAAGGAATCGAAAAAAAGAAAAAAAGATAAGTGATAAAAAAAGCGGCCCGGGCCGCTTTTTTTATATTCCATCAAGTATCCGTAAAGTAACTCGCAAAAATTAGCTGCGAGTGATTTTTGAGTTTTGTTAGAGTGATTTTTGTTTGAAGACGAAGGCGTGTAGCGAGCTACACAACTGAGGATGAGAGCAAAAAGCACCGAACAAAGCCAAAAAGCGCCGCAGTAGGCACGAGTTTCTTGAGAATAGAGTAATATAAACTAATTTTTAAGAGTTACTTAACTCCTGCGGGCATTCCATACACACAACGTAAGCAGTACCGACATGAGCGCGGCACCTATCCAAAAATAGCTCACTGCCGTGAAATCATATACCTCGACACCGTCGACCGACAGGCGATTGTTCTCAATAAGCACTCCGTTCATAATATCCTGCAGCGCCGCTCCTATATACGAAGCGATACCCACTACACCGAGTGCAGCGCCCGACGCATTCTTGGGCGCTATATCGATGGCCATCAGTCCGCCAAGGAAGCATATCAGCACTCCTATACCCAGGCCAAACATAACCATGGCGACAGCATCGACCCAGAAACATTGACCGGGCACCAGCAGAAACAGCGACAGAGCCAACACATTAAGCAAACCGAAAATTAGCGCCGGCACATTACGGTTACCGCGGAACAGCTTGTCAGAGATGACACCCGAGAACACTGTACCCGCTATTCCACACACCGAACTTATCGAGATGATGAAGCTCGCATCGATTGTCGAGTAACCCTTCTGCGCCTCAAGATAAAACACACCCCAGCTGTTGACGGCATAACGGCTTATGTACATAAACGCACTCGCCAGCGCCAGAATCCATATCGCCGGCATCCTCAGCACCATCTTCTGTGCCGCGTTGAAGTCGTCAGCATTCTCGGCCTTAGTCTCTTTCTTCGGTTCCACGGCCGGGTATCCCTGGCTCTCGGGGGTATCATACACAAACAGAGCTATAACCAGCGCACCCACAATGCCTATCGCACCGGCACCCATGAAACCATAGCGCCATCCGGCCGCTCCCACGAGCGACGCCACCACGATAAACGTGAACGCCTCGCCTATGTTGTGGCTCGCCGACCAGAAACCGTAGAACGAGCCTCGCTTGCTCGTAGGGAACCATCGCGACAATCCCACGACACACGGGGCCGCGCCCATCGACTGCACCCAGCCGTTCACGCCCCACAGCACCACAAACACCACGAACGACCCCGTGAAACCAAGACACAGGTTAACCAGCGCCGATATCAACAGGCCAGTCGACATAAACCGCTTGATATTACTGCGGTCGGCCAGGAAACCGTTGCAGAACTTACCCACGGCATAGGTGAAAAACAGCACCGATCCTATGATGCCCAACTCGATCTCTGAGAACACCCCCTCGTCGACGATAGGCTTCTTGACAACATTGAGACTGAGCCTGCACACATAGTACAGCCCGTAGCCCAGCGTAGCCGCCAGGAACGTAGACAACTGCAGCCGCTTGAACCGGCTGTCATGCCCCGCGCTCAACTCGGCCCGGGGCCCGCTTATACGATAAAAATCAATAATTCTCTTAAACATGAAACTTCAAAAATGAATGATGCAACAATCTCGCAACGACCACTGCTACCGTTCGCTCAGGTAATGAATCAACCGGGCGGGGCGGTCGGTCTGTATGAGCCGGGCGCCTTTGTTGATAATCCATCCCCAGCTGTCATCAACCTCACCCTGCTCTACTGCCAGGTCGTCGTGATGGCCACCGCACAGTTCGGGCCACAGCGAGTTGACAAACACTTTGGCCCGGCCTGCCTTAGCCTTGTCGATAAGGTCAATTACCCCGTCACTGTCATTGTCAAATACCAGCTCGAAGAGGATAGGATTGTATTTCTGTTTGTATTCCTCGATTATCTGCCCGGCGTCGGCATCGGTAAGTTTAACCACCGGCATGAAAATCATCTTTTCAAGAGCCACCGGCTTTTCATTCATCACAGTACCGTAAGGTTTGCTTGCCTTGATAATACATTGATTGACCGTACCGGTCTTCTCGAGTACAGCATATACCTCGTCAAAGTAATCGTAACCCTTGTCGATATTTACGAGAATCTTACCCTTGGCGAGCGACATCGCCTCCTCGAGTGTGGGCACGGAATGCTCGGTGCGATGTCCGGCTCCGTTTCTAAGTCTCAGCTGTTTAATCTCGTCAAGCGTATAATCGGCAGGCGCCCCCTTGCCGGTTGTAGTACGGTCGATGAGTTTGTCATGCATGAGTATCAGGTGTCCGTCCTTGGTTTTCTTAAGATCGATCTCAACCATGTCGACACCCATATCGATGCAATTCTGTATCGCCTGCAACGAGTTCTCGGGAGCATTGCGCCAATCGCCTCTGTGAGAGACTACAAACACTTTTTCATTCTTCGGGTCTTTTATCTGCCATAAAAGTGAGTCGGTACGCGACTGCCCGAACGCCGTCATCGATATTATCGAGATAACGGCGACTATAACGTGCTTCATAATTCAAACTTAGGTTTTTATAAAGGGGCTCCACAAGGTGTGAAGCCCCTCTCTCATTTTATATATCCTGTTACCTATTGAAATTTCCTTATTTATCAGTGTATCCGGGGTTCTGAGTGAAGTTGGGACACAAATCAATCTCGGTCTTGGGGATAGGATAGAGATAGTCATTCTTAGTTATCGTGATTCCTATCTTCTTCATCGCGGCCTCGGCGGTATTGGTACGTATCAGGTCAAACCAACGGTGCATCTCGAGCGGGAACTCGAGGCGGCGCTCCTGGAGCACGGCATCACGGAACGCAGCCTGGCTTGACAGCTCGGCATCGGTATAAGCATCGGCACCACTGCGGGTACGTACCATATTGAGATACTTCTTGGCATCGCCGGCAACGCTGTACGATATTTCATTCAGCGCCTCGGCATACATGAGCAGCACGTCGGCATAGCGCAGGATGGGATAGTCATAGCCCACATTCTTGGTCGTAGGGTCAAACGTATCGTAGAACTTGATTACCGGAGTGTTGTCCTTGTCGAGCGCGCGGGTATCAAGAAGCCCCCTGCGCATATCATTGCTTGAATAAGCGTTCTTGAGGTTTATATCGAGCAACGAACCGTTCTTGAACGCATCGTTGAAACCGTGACCCTCTCCTATTACCGACTTAGAGTAGTGGATTACAAAAATCATCTCGTTGTTGAGCTTGTTCTCCTGTTTGAAAACATCGGTAACATCGGGCAGCAGCTCATAGACACCGCTATACTCGCTCGACAACACACGCTCCAGTGTCGACTTGCAGTCGCTCCACAGGCCCTGGGTAAGGTAAACCTTCGCCAGCAGAGTCAATGCCGCGCCCGAGGTGGCACGACCCGTCTGGGTCTTGGAATAGCTCTTGGGCAGGCAGCTCGATGCGATTGTGAGGTCGTCCTCGATAAACTGATATACCTTGTCGACATCGTCGCGTACACTGTTTACCGACTCTTCTATTGTAAGCTGCCTGTCGACAATAGGCACAGCGCCATAGAAACGCACGAGGTTGAAATACATCAACGCTCTTATGAAACGGGCTTCACCCTCATACTGGGCTTTCCTTGACGCGTCGGTACACACGTTGATGTTGTCAAGAGCTGCGTTGCAACGCATTATCGTATGGTAGGAATGCTGCCACACGCCGGTAATGGCGGCATTGTCGGCTCCGGCCGTGAACTTGTCGATATTGTAGTCACGCCCTGCGTTTCCGCCGGGATTCTGGTCCTCGACATTATCCGAGCGCACCTCGGCCATCGTGATCATGAAGTTACTGTATAGGCTCGACTTCTGCATGTTGCCGTAACATGAATTTATTACGTTCTCGATGTCGGCGTCATTACGGTAAAAGTTGCCTGTCGATGCCTGCGACTCGGGTTTCCGGTCAAGAAAATCATTGCATGATACTGACAACAGGCCCATTGCCAGCGCGGCGAGCGGAATGATATATTTGTTCTTCATATTTTATTATCTGTTTGGTAGTTGCTGATGATTAGAAACTTACATTCAAACCGAACACATACGATTTTGCAACGGGATATGTACCGTAGTCAACACCGGGTGTAAGGGGATTAGTATTGTTAGATACCTCGGGATTATAACCGCTGTACTTGGTGAACGTGAACGGATTGTAGGCGGTGAAGTAAACACGCACTTTCTCCACGCCGATGGTCTTCATCCAGTTCTTGGGCATCGTGATGCCAAGCGTGATATCGCGTACACGCAGGTACGAGCCGTCCTCGATATGCCATGTCGAGATAGTACCGTTCTTACCCGTGGCGCTGCGGTTGGCCTGGACGACCTTGCCGTTACCGGGATTGTTCACGTCGACAAAGCGGTCGAGCGCATCGGTCATACAGTTGATCGATCCCTCCATGTTGTCGATGTAACGTTTTAAGATATTGGCTACCTTATTGCCATAGGTGCCCTGCAGTGAAACGCCAAGATCAAACCACTTGTAGTTCATCTGGGTCGAATAGCCATAGGTGAATTTCGGAGCATAGTTGCCGGTTATTACCTTGTCATCGTCATTGATGACACCGTCACCGTTCTGGTCGACATACTTGAAGTCACCTACCTTTGCACCGGCCACATAAGCGATACGGTCGTCATTGCGGTCGGCGGCAATTCTCAACTCCTCCTCGTTCATGAATATACCGTCGGTGACAAGAGTGTAATAATTGCCTATCGACTCGCCTACACGTGTCACGTAATACAACACACTGTTATTGATGGTAACGATCTCATTGACACCGCCGAGGTCTTTGACCTTATTGCGGTTAAGCGCGAAGTTGAAGCTGTTGTTCCACTGGAAATCGCCCCAGCGGTTAAAGGTCGACAAGGTGATCTCGACACCCTTGTTGTTGACCTTGCCACGATTCTGCAGCGCGCTTGAGAAACCCGACACGTAGGGTACCGGAACATCGAGCAGCATGTCGGACGTGTTACTGTTGTAAAGGTCGACCTCGAGGCGCAACATATTGAACAGGCCGAGTTCAAAACCTATGTTGGTCATTGCGGTCTTCTCCCATCCCAGGTCGGGATTGGCAAACGATGACGGATAAAGGCCGGTAGCGAGGGCACCGTCGCCCATTCCGAGCACATAACTGTCCTCCGACAGGAGCGAGTAATACTCATAGTTGCCGATGCTGAAGTTACCCGACACACCATAGCTGGCACGTATCTTCAGAGCGTCAAGCCATGTCTGGTCCTTCAGGAATTTTTCCTCAGAGAGATACCAGCCGGCCGACACCGAGGGGAAATAACCCCAGCGGTTGTTTGAACCGAAACGCGACGAGCCGTCGGCACGTATCGATGCCGACACGAGGTAGCGGTTGTCGTAGTTATACTGAGCGCGGGCAAATACCGATGCCAGAGTCCAGCACTGCTTGGACGAGTCCCAGGAAGTAGCCACTGTCGATGCGTTCAATGTGTGGACAAGGTCGTTGGGGTAACCGTTGCCCGTGATGCGGCTCGCGTCGAGCGACTCCTTCTGCATCGACTGGCCCACAACGGCCGATATCGTGTGTACATTATTGATGCGCTTGTTATATGACAAGGTATTCTCCCAGGTCCAGCTAAGGTTATCCTTGGTACGTACAGTACCCTCGGGATTCGACGGCGGGACCTTGTTGGTCGACGAAGGCAGTATCGACGGACGATACACCTCGCGGCGGAAACTGTTCCATGTCGTGCTGAACTCGGTCTTGAAATTAAGGTCGGGGATAATCTCCCAGTTGAAGAACGCCTTGCCCATGACCTTGTTACGCTTCATGCGGTCTTCGCGCTCGTTGGCTATCGCTACGGGATTGAGCACAGCTTGCTGTTTGTGGCTCCAGTTGTAGTTCTCGAAGTTGTAGCTGCCATCCTCGTTGTACACGGGGAATATGGGAGCGGCGGCGAGTGCCGATGCTACGACAGTCTCCTTGGAGAAACGATCCTCGGTGGGCACTATGTCATACAGCATGTGGGCGATGCTGGCATTGACGCCGAAGCGCACCTTTTCATACTTGATGTTGATATTGGCGCGGCCGCCGAATGTCTCCTGGCCGGTACCTATTACAATACCATCCTCCTTGGCATAGTTGCCCGAAATGAAATAATCCACACCATTGGCACCGCCGTTGACCGATAGTGAATGTTTCGTAGTAAGACCGTTACGGAACACGGCGTCCTGCCAGTCGGTATCGGTGAGCCCCTCCTCGCCGTTTATATACGGCATGATCTCGTCGGGGATAAGATATGTGACATTGGTTGTACCCGCCTTGGCGTTCATATTACTGAGGCGCTGGGCATTACTGTCGCTTATGCTGCCTGCGATACCCTTGCTCTCGCAAAGGTCGAGATAGGCATTGTTATGTGCGTCATACAGCAGGCGTGCAAAGTCGTATGCACCCAGCATGTCAACTTTCTTGGCGCGACGCTGCCAGCCTACATAACCGTTATAGCTTACTTTAGGTTTGCCCGTCGAGCCCTGCTTGGTAGTAATGATTACAACACCGTTAGCACCACGCGAACCATAAATCGCGGCTGCCGATGCGTCCTTAAGCACCTCGATGCTCTCTACATCGTTCATGTCGATACCTCCAAGAGGATTGATCTGGGTGCCGGTAGCATCGCCCGACAGATCGCTCTGAGGCACACCGTCGATCACATACAGGGGGTTACTGCCTGCCGTAACAGTACCGGTGCCACGTACTTTGATTGAAGTACCGCCGCCGGGCATACCTGTACCCTGTGTAACCTGGACACCGGGCATGCGGCCCACGAGTGCTTGCTCGAGGCTGTTGGCGGGCATGTCGGCGAGGTCCTCACCCTTGACCGACGATATCGACGTGGTAACGTCACGCTTGCGCTGTACGCCGTAACCTACAACCACAACCTCATCAAGGTCGGTGGTCATCGACTTCATTACTATATTAAGAGGTGTATGATTTTTGACATGGATTATCTGTGGCCGGCAACCGATGTAAGATATCGACAACTCGTCGCCCACACTCACGTTGGGCAAGGAAAACTCTCCATCGATATTGGAGCTCGTACCCATCGTCGAGCCCTTGATTATGACCGAGGCTCCCACTACCGGCTCACCGTCCTCATCGATAATGGTACCGCTGAGTTGCTTCGCAGTTCCTTCGGCCTTTACCTTTGCTGCAGTAGATTCATCGGGTGATGTTATCACTATTATATTGCCTTTCTTGACTGTGTAGTCGAGCTTGCTGGCTTTCGACAAGTCTGATAACGCGCTCGACAAACCGGCCTTGTTGATGTGAACTGTCACGTTCCCGGCCTCGTCGACCATTCTCTCGCTGTAGGAGAACACGTAACCGCTCTGGTCTTCGATCGATTTGAGTACCGTTTTCAACGGCACATTGTCATAATTCACGGTAATAGACTGATTCTGTGCCATCACACTTATCGAGTGTAACGCCATAATCATCAGGATAAGCCATAGCTTATTACAGTACTTCTTTACTTTGTCCATGTGATTGGTTTTTGGTTAATTATGGTTTCGTTACTCTAATAGACGCAAAAACTGATTTTGGTACTCTAAAAATTTTATGTTATAAAACATAATTTAATAACATATTCTCAATGCTCCGTTTGCACGCTCGCTTACCTCGCTCCGACGCATAACCGTGACAACGGGACATAACAAGAGCGGGCACATCGGTTTTATACGACATGCCCGCTCGTTTTTCTTAGAAACGGTTATTCCATGATCTTGGGAGCTCCGGTATAGGTACCGGTAACTGTGTGGCCGTAGCCATCGGCAAGATTAAGGTCGAAGGTATATTTGCCGTCGCCGTTATCGGTTACCTTGACGGTGCCCTTGAGCATCGCGGCCTCTGTCTGGCCTGCAAAATACCATGTGCCGAAGTAGCCGCCGTAGGTTGCCTCGTAAACACCGCTCAGAGCTGTGAATGTTTCGTAATCGTCGGCCTCGTTGGCATTGATGATTGTGTATGTTCCGGCGGGAATCGATGTGCTGCCGGGAGTGATGTTAAGTCCCAGGTTAAGCGCGGGAGCGCTGCCTATATTCTGTTCGAGATCATAATCCTTGCCGGCGATGATGACGCTGCAATAGTCTGATGTCTCGGTGAATGTCTCGCCCCAGTAGATGACTGCACTCTGCGAGAGGCCCTCGAGAGCGACATTGTCGGTGAGGTTGCTCATGAATCCCTCGTCGGTGCGGTTTACGAACGAGATAAAACCGGTGTAGCTGAAATCATAATCGGTGCCGGTGCCAATGTCAAACTTGCCGGTGAGCACATACATGCCATTGTCGGCGACCTCAACCTTCAGCGTTCCGCCGGTCACGGCGTAGGAAGTCTCGTCGCCGTCGGCTGTATATTGGCTGATGCTGACACTGCCGAAGGTCATCTCGGCATAAGTCTCATCGCTGTCAAATGTATAGTCGCCGGCCTTGAGTGTGGCACGGTCGGGGTTCTCACACAGAGCCGAGTTAATCTCCATGTACACCAACTCGCCCGGGCCATAGTAGGTCTCGTCAAAGTCGTCCCACTCCATGCCTGATGTAAGGAAGTTGATACCGAAGTTGCCGGTATTGTTGTCATTGTAATCGCCATAATACATGGCAGTTACCTCAACACCCTCGGTGGGTTCGGGATCATTGTTCTCCTCACCGCCATCGGGGATTAAACCGTTGTCATCATCGTCGGAGCACGAAGTCATCGCTCCGGTCAAGGCCACGGCACAAAGCGCAACCATACAAAAACGTAAGATTTTCATTTTTACTTAGAAATTAATTATACTATTGAAAACACTATATCCCAAAAACGCACCCCATCCCGTTTTATTGTACCCTACTATATTTCAACCGCCGGCTCCAGAATCACACCGCCATTGACAGCAATCAGCTCCATGCGAGCGTGAAAAACTACGCCGTCGCTCTCTACTCGCTCCAATGTCGCACTCTGAGTTTCCCTAAAACCATCAAACGGTTCTATCTCATAGTTGTTTGGAGAACAGTAGTTAAAATGAAATATGTGTTGATCTCTGCTAAGCTTGTTCATGTTGATGAGTTTCCGGCGTACGGTTTCCATCTGGTCGATTGCCTTGGGGCCATAGTCGGCTATGCGACGCTCTCCGCAATACTTCAACTCGAGAAACAAAGCCCATTTTGACCCTTCGGGCCCTGCATTCAATGAAACAAGTACCGCCTCACAATTCTGCATTCCTTTCTTAAATGCAGGATACTCCTCAATATTCACAGCCAGGTATTGAATATCGGCTTTCTTATTTACTATAAGATGAAATGACTCGATATCGTCAAACGGTGTAGCCGAAAACACTACGCCGACACCCTTTTTGGCCTCGGTATAGTCGGCAACAAAAATATCATCGCCATATACGACCGACTTATCGAATAAACTTTGCATTAAATTACCCCTTTGACACCGAGATAAGATTACGAAAATCGGTCATAAGACCTTTCATGACGCGATCAAAATAATTATCACGTATTAATCCGTCCTTATCCTGTATCGTTTCATTGAAGTCTTTACCGGGTGCTTTCAGATAGCCGTCCCTCAATTCCCACACCGACACCAACGCCGGATTAACGACCGATGACTTATTGAATTGCAAATTTTCAAGAGCGGCATCAATATTATCACCGGCCAGGAAAGCTTTCATGCAATTGTTAAGCGCATAGATTACAAACGGACTGTGGGTGGTAATAATAAGATTATCCCTATTAAAGTCTACGACCTCAAGGATGTTATAAATCAACCTGGCCTGAGTCTGGGGAAAGAGATTCTGCTCCGGCTCCTCAATTATAATATTAGAGAAGCTCGGCTTTTTAAGACGGCCTTCTATCTCCCTGAAGCGAGTGAATAAAGAATCATCACTATTTACTGTTACCGGCATACTCGCCAATTTCTTAACCAGCGATTCAAACCGTTCTTTCATTTCGGGAACCACCGCTCCGTCGAGTTCAGCTAAAATAGCTCCGCGGGCCGAACCCTCCCTGATTTGCTGCAATCTTTGTGGCGAACGGTCTTCGTCGTGCTGATAAATCCATTCGGTAAGGAACTTGATATACACAAACAGGGGTGTGGTCGACTGTATTCCGCTTGAAGCCTGGGACAGGGGGATAGGGCGATCGGGATTACCATCGAGCACAATCATATCCTCGCTGCCTCCCTCATCATAAAAATAGCTAACTCCAAGATCAAGTAGCTTTACCGAGTTTGTACGGACAAATTTATTACGCACGTTCATCCAGTCGGTCAGGAAGCTGCGAAGATAATTATACGGCATGTCCATAAACAGGCTCTGTGGAACGCCTATGATATTTCTCTCAGATGGGATATAAGCATTCTTGGCGACAGTTGCATTGACATATCCGCCCGAAACGCGCACCGCCAGCTCGCCATCGACAAAGTCCAGATCGACACAGCGACCTCTGTAATGGAACTCAGACTCGGCCGACAGATAGCTGGAGATGTTATGGTACTCGATCAGATTCTTTTCAACAAAATTCTTGTCGATATGATCGACACTCTGCCTTACTGCAACATCTTTTTGAAGCCACTGACAAAAACTCAGCACCTTGGCGATAGTGCTTTTTCCACTACTCTGCGGACCCAGGAAAACATTGATTCTGTTCAAGTCAATGTCAATATCCTTTACCGGACCTATATTTTTGATGCTAAGATGAGCCATAAAATCATATTTTTGACAAATTTACGTATATTTCCCGAGTTGTCAAATATTTTTGTTTCAAAGCTTCCATTACTTCATATTATGAGATGACGGGGGTGAGAACCGGGGAGCGTGGCGGGATTTTCGATTTTTCTTATTATCTTTGCTTGTTGTTATTGAACGGGGGTGTCAACCTGTTGGGCGGGGTGCGTGCCCTGTTTTTGTAATATCCTCGTAATTAAAACCGTACATCACATTACACCATGAGAATACAATCTGTCTTTAAATGTTTATTCGTTGCTGCGGCTGTCGCTCTGACTGCGTGTGGCGGCAATGGTTCCAAATCAGTATTCAACGTTGCCGATTATGGCGCCGACAGTGCCGACGGCGTAGACAATGCCGCGGCCATACAGAAGGCTATCGATGCCTGTGCCGACGCGGGCGGAGGCTCGGTTGTAATCCCGGCGGGACGCACTTTCATGACCGGTCCGCTCCACCTGCGCTCCAATGTCGACCTGCACCTTGAGCCGGGTTCGCGACTGCTCGCCAATCCCGACGAGTCGATTTACACCGAGAGTGCATTCGGCGAAAACCGCGGCGAGGGCATGATGTGGCTCATAGGTAAAGACCTCGAGGGTGTATCAATAACCGGTACCGGCACTATCGACGGCAACGGCGTGGCATTCATGGGAGCCGAACTTGAGGACTCCTACGAACTGAAGCCTGTAACCACGTTCGATCCCCGCCCGCATGTGCTCACCCTCATCAACTGCAAGAAAATCAACATTCGCGACGTGACCATCACCGGCAGCGCCTACTGGACGGTACACCTGGTGGGCTGCTACGATGCCGCCATCAGCGACATTTCGCTGCTCAACAATCTGAAGATACGCAACGGCGACGGTATCGACCTCGATCACTCGCGCAAGGTGCGCATCACAGGCTGCTTCATCGAGAGCGGCGACGACTGCATCTGCCTCAAAAACCGCCGCGAATATGAGGAGTACGGCCCCTGCCGCGACATCGTGGTTACCAACTGTATCATGACCTCGCGCTCGTGTGCGGTCAAGATTGGCTCCGAAAACATGGACAGCATCGACCACGTGCTCTTCGACAACTGCATCATACGCAACAGCAACCGCGGCATAGGCATCCAAAACCGAGACGAGGGAACGGTGAGCGACGTAACGTTTGCCAACATGAGCGTAGAGTGTCTGCTCCACAGCGACGTGTGGTGGGGCAAAGCCGAGCCCATCTACGTGACATCATATCCTCGCGCCCCGGGCAACCACAAGGATGCAGGATGGCGTTTCCCCAAGGGTGCCACCACCGGCTCGTGCGGCCCGGTAAGCCGTATCAAGTTTGTCAACATCAGCTGCGAGAGCGAGAACGGCTGTTTCATTGGCGGCGAGACCCCCGACAAGATCAACGATATAACATTTGACCGCGTGGACATACGCCTCAACAAGTTCACGGCCTGGCCGGGCGGCGTCTACGACAAGCGCCCCTGCGACGGCGAGGGATTCGTCAATGCTCCGGTGTATGGTTTCTATATCGACACAGCGAGCGACATAACCTTCAACGACTGTCGCATCAATGCGTCGGGCCTCGGCACAGAGCCTTTCGGCGGTGACTATAAATTGTTGAACGTCATAAGTGTCACAACCCGATGAAAACATTGTTTACAATACTGCTGGCGACAGTAGGCTGCACATCCCTTGCCGCCGGACGCCTTACCGACTATGTCGACCCACGCATAGGGTCGGAAGGACTGGGGCGCGTATTCATAGGCCCGAGCCATCCCTACGGTATGGTCAAGCCCTCGCCCGACTGCACCCCGTCGCCCAACAGCGGCTGGCTCCCCATGCCCGAGCGCGTCGACGGTTTCTCGCAGGTTCATGTGAGCGGTACCGGCGGAGGTCCCAAATACGGCAACATCCTCATCATGCCTTTCGCCACTCCCGACGGCATGACCCGCACCACCCACTATGACCGTCGACGAGACGAGACGGTGAGTTTAGGCTATTACGCTACCCACCTGGATGAAAGCGATATAAACGTCGAGATCACCACCGCTCCGCGAGCCTCGGTGTATCGTATCGACTATCCGGCCGAACGGGAGATCAAAGGGCTTGCCATCGATGCCGGTTTTTTCCTCGGTTACGAACCCATACCCGATGCCCGCGAAGCACAGCAGCTCGTGGGCTCGCAGATAGAGATTGACGGCGACCACGCCGTCAAAGGCTACTCGAGGGTAAGAGGGGGCTGGAACGACGGCCGTGCCTACACGGTATATTTTTATGCCACCACATCCGAGCCCTTCGTCGAGACTGCCACCTGGCGCGAAGAGTCGATAGGCAGCGACAGATACTGCGTTGACATGGGCGACCGCACAGGCGCCCTGCTGCGCTTCCCCTCGACGGCCGACACCGTGACGGTCAAGATAGGCATCTCGTTTCTGAGCGAACTGAAAGCACGCCAGAACTGTATCGACCAGGTTGCCGGAAAGAGCTTCGAACGGGTACACGCCGAGTTGCTCGACGAGTGGGAGAAGCTGCTGGGACGTGTAACACTTGACCCCGCGACCCCGCCCGAGCAACGGCGCATGTTCTACACGGCGCTGTACCACACTATGATAATGCCCGTTGACCGCACCGGCGAATGTCCGCTGTGGAACGATCCCACTCCCTACTACGACGATTACTACGCGATATGGGATACCTACCGCTCATCGATGCCGCTGGTGACACTTCTCGACCCCGACCGCCAGCGCGATATAGTCAACTCGCTGCTAACCATCTACCGCCGTGACGGTTTCATGCCCGACGCACGCAGCGGTAACGCCAACGGACGCACGCAAGGTGGCTCAAACGCCGAGGTCGTGCTCGCCGACGCTCTCGTCAAAGGGCTCAACGGCATCGACTGGAATCTCGCTCTCGAAGCCATGCTGAAAGATGCCGAGACTGCACCCGGAGGCAAGGAGGAAGCCGAGGGACGCGGCGGACTGCGCGACTACATCGAGCTCGGATACATACCCCACGGAACACCGCGTGCAGGCAACCGCACTGTCGAGTACAGCCTCTGCGACTATGCCATAGCGGTTGTGGCCGACAGCCTGGGCCGCGACGATGTGCGCGACCGCTACATGAAGCAGTCGGGCAACTGGCGCAACCTGTGGCGGGCCGACTACGAGCATGACGGTGCCCGCGGTTTCATCATGCCGCGCGACCGCCGCGGAGAATGGCTCGACTCGATACCGTTCGGTCACGGCCCCGAACCGCGCCCGCGGTTTGTCTACACTCCCGTAACATTCGAGGGCCCGTGGTACACCCCCTGGTGGAGCATGTTCTTCTATGAAGCCTCGTCGTGGGAGTACTCGCTCAGCATTCCTCACGATGTACCGGGACTTATCGAAGCCTGCGGCGGCCCCGAGGCGATGGAAAGCCGCCTCGACACGTTCTTCGACCACGGTCATTTCAACGTCAACAACGAGCCGTCGTTTCTCACTCCCTGCCTGTATCACTGGCTCGGCAAACCCCACATAACGTCGCGACGTGTAGCCAATATCGTGGCCGCCAACTACAACGACACCCCCGCCGGACTCCCGGGCAACGACGACTCGGGAGCAATGTCGTCATGGCTCGCCTTCCACATGACGGGCCTCTACCCCAACGCCGGCCATGACTACTACCTCATCCACTCGCCACTTGTAAAGAGCGCCACGTTCAATCTCGATGGCGGCAAGCAGTTCACAATCAAGGCCGTAAACTTCAACCCCGACAAGAATCCCTACATCGTGAGCGCCCGCCTCAACGGCAAGCCCTACGACCTCTCGACCATACGTCACCGCACGATACTCGACGGCGGCACACTTGAACTCACAATGGGCCCCCGACCCACCGGCTGGGGCAAACAAATGTTTTAAACCCCGTTCACCATTTCATATATGAAACGATCAATCACAATACTGTTTTTACTCGCCGCCACGATATGCCAGATTGCGGCGGCAGAGTGTGACTCGGTAAAGCTGGTGTATAAACTGCATGGCCAGACCCGCCGATTCAACACATCGTTCTGCCATCGCCCCGACAGCGGCATAACGATGAGCTGGGATATCGTGCGCAATCTCAAGACCTGGCGCGGCAGCTACTCGATGTCGCCCGAAGCGGTAGCAAACGGCAACACGCTTTCATATCTGATGCCCGAGGACGGCAACCACGCCACACTCTCCCGCAACGAGACCTTCGCCATCCTGTCGCGCCATGCGCTCGAAGCGCTCGATAAAGAGGGGCGTGTAACGCTCAACGGCATAGAGTGGGAACGCACATCGACCCCCGGCTCGCCTGAAATCGTGGCCCGCAATACCACCTCGGGGGCCTGCATGACGGTAGCCAACAATCCGTCGCTCCCCCTGATATTATCTATGCAGGGCAATCCGCTCGAAATCAACTGGACAGCAACTATTGTCACCTCCGCGCAAAAGGGCATGCGCCAACTCATAGCCGAGAAGCCCGAGCGCTCGGGCGGAGTATATTATGCCTACCCGTTTACCATCGACGAGATGCCTCAGCTTCCCCAAGGCTATGACGTTGCATTCATAAGCCACTACGGCCGCCACGGCTCGCGCTGGCTCATTAAGACATGGGAATATGACGAGGCACTCGCAGCCCTCGACAGCGCCGCAGCCGTCAACGGCCTCACACCGCTTGGCATCGACGCTCTGCGTCGCCTCCGTGTGATTGTCGACCAGTCGCGGGGACACAAGGGAGCTTTGTCGCCACTGGGAGAACGCCAGCATCGCGGTATTGCCGAGCGCATGCTGCGTAGGTTTCCGGCGCTGTTTACCGGCGACGATGCCCACGTCGAGGCTTACTGCTCAACCGAGCCTCGCTGTATCATCAGCATGTCGGCTTTCAACGAGCGGCTCAAAGAGATCAATCCTGCCTTGAGCATCCGTCGACACGCAGCCCCCGGCGATATGCGCTTCATATCGTACTCCAATCCCGAGATGAAAGCGATCAACAAAGCCGACGCACCATGGTGGAACAGTCTGGAATCGTGGCGTGACTCGGTGCTGAAGCCCGAGCGCCTCATGGCGTCGCTGTTCACCAATCCCGAGGGTATCGATAACCCCGTGAGGCTCATGTGGCTACTGCACGACATAGCTGTTGACACTCAGGATGTAGAGCCGGGCGTGGAACTGCTCGACCTCTTTACCGCCGACGAGCTTTACGACCTGTGGACCTGTATCAACTACAAGATGTATTACCTCCATGGCAATAATCCCGCAACGGGAGCTCCCGGCCCGCGAAGCGCCGCCGCGCTTCTGCGCCATTTCGTAGCCGACATCGACAGCGTGGCCAACGGCACCCGCACGGGAAGAACCGTCACACTGCGTTTCGGCCACGACACCGCTTTGATGCGCCTCATGGCTCTGATGAACATCAAGGGTGCCGATGCATCGATAGAGCGGGCCGACGACTATGCCGACGGCTGGCAGGACTTTTACCTCACGCCCATGGCCGCCAACCTGCAGGTAATCCTGCTCACGTCGCCCGACGGCGAACCGCTCGTGCTCATTCGCCACAACGAGCAGGTTACATCGCTGCCACTCGAACAGCTGCCCGGAGGTTACTACCGCTGGGCCGACGTAAAACGCCTTTGGAGCACCAGTGCCGACAAGGCCGAACCGAACTGATCACTCCGCTTATCAACTAAACATGCCAAAGGCATGTCCCTGCGGTTCGATATACATTCCTACAGTACCAACTTACGATAAACGAAAACATGCCACTGCCTCAACTTTTCGTAGACGAGATAAATGAACTTGCCGTCAAAGAACCTCGCGTGACGGGACTTATTGATGCCCTCGGCAACACAGCCCCCTCGGTATCAGTGCGTTTCAACCGTGCCAAGAGTCCGGTAATCCCCGACTCGGTGGCCGGCGAGAACGTCGGCAGTCCGGTGCCATGGTGTGCCGCGGGCCGCTACCTTGCATCACGACCGCTGTTCACTCTCGACCCTGCGATACATCAGGGCATGTACTACGTTCAAGACGCCTCGTCGATGTTCATTAGCCATGTCATCGACTCGCTCACCCGCGACATCGACCACCCGATAGCGTACCTTGACGCCTGTGCCGCCCCCGGTGGCAAAACAACCGCCGCCATCGACGCTCTGCCCGAGGGGTCGCTCGTGGTGGCCAACGAGTGGGACTACCGCCGTGCCGAGATTCTGCGTGAAAACATTATCAAGTGGGGCTACCCGTCGACCGTGGTATCGCGCGGAGACACACGCCGTTACAGCAAGCTCCGTGACACGTTCGACATCATAGCGGCCGACGTGCCATGCTCGGGCGAAGGGATGATGCGCAAGGACACCGAAGCCGTCGACCAGTGGATACCGGCTCTGGTGGAACAATGCGCCTCGCGCCAGCGTGAGATCGTCGACAACCTGTGGCCCGCTCTTAAACCCGGAGGCTATCTCATATATAGCACCTGCACCTTCAACCGTGCCGAGAACGAGGAGATTATCGATTACCTCATCGACAATCTCGGAGCCGAGTCGGTAGAGATACCCACAGCAGGTTTTGACGGCATCCTTCCCGGCATCGACACCTCGCGTCACTGCTATCGCTTCATGCCGCATCTCGTTGACGGCGAAGGACTTTTCATGGCCGTAGTGCGCAAGCCGGGCGACACATCCTCGTCACGCCGCGAAAAGCTTAAGGAACCCAAGCCGGCCAAACTGCCGTTCAAACTACCCGAGTGGTTTCCTGCAAGCCTCGTTGCCATGCCCGACGGCGATACTCTCTACGGCATTTCGCGCCAATGGAAACCGCTTGTCGACAAGCTCACGAGCACCGTCGACGTCCTGATGCCGGGAGTAGAAATCGCAACCGTGAAAGGGCGCGACCTCATCCCGGCCCAAGGCCTGGCGATGTCGACCGCCCTTGAGCGCGGCACTGTACCCGAAGTCGAAGTAGACCGCGACACAGCGCTCACCTACCTGAGGCGCGACGCCATCACCCTGCCCGACGGCACACCCCGCGGACACATACTCCTGACCCACAACACAATCCCGCTGGGCTGGGTCAAAAACCTCGGCAACCGCTCCAACAACCTCTACCCCGCCCCCTGGCGCATACTCCGCCGCGACTAAACTTACATACGTCGCCATATATTTGCCAGGGGGGACTGCATCCTGCC
This sequence comes from uncultured Muribaculaceae bacterium, assembly GCA_947386115.1. Lineage (GTDB taxonomy): Bacteria > Bacteroidota > Bacteroidia > Bacteroidales > Muribaculaceae > JAAVFS01. The sequence goes on along the minus strand of CANDNO010000028.1, from coordinate 164 downwards.
GCCATAGATGTGATTACGGAACACACATAAAGCCGAAGTAAGACAAAAAGTTTTTAGCCGCTTCATAAACAATTATGTTACAATATGTTATAAAATCACAAGGTAAGACAATTTTGACTTATGGGTCAAAACGGGTGCTGAAAAGCCTCAAAAAACATAAAACG
>CANDNO010000027.1 GCA_947386115.1 uncultured Muribaculaceae bacterium | reverse complement strand
ACCTCACTACAAGCCAAAATTAGATATCTTCAAATTTTTGTCATGTACTTAGATATAATATTATAATTTTTATTGTAATATTATTGTCCTCTTGTGTGAACCGTAGTAATAGCTACGGTTCACGTATGGGAGATGATAAATACTCTATGGTTGAAACAGAAGAATTAATATTTCATCTTGACGATTCTACTACACAAGCAACCTCTGCAATATTATACATTGAGGAAAAAGGCCGAGAATTTATGGTCATGTACAATAAACCGTTTACTCAATTGTGCTACTTTGATCTAAAGACTAAAAAGTGTAGTAAAAAAATTAGGTTTAACAAGGAGGGGCCTAATAACTGTGGCATAGGATTCAACGGTTTTTTGATTGACGCGGACTCGATTTATTTATATGAGCCTTGGCCAATCAACAAACTGAGACACATGAATTGTAACGCCGAACTAATTAAGCACGTTTCTATCCCCGGATATGTTGATAAAAAGAATATGCTAATTGCTCCTGGTATACAGACTACTAATTTTGCGCCTATTTCTAAGGTCGGTGACTGGATTGTATTGCAAGGGTATAAACAAAATTTTAACGAAGAATTACTAAATATCGGTTATCAAAAGGCTACAACGCTGCTTTTGAATACAAAAAATGGAGAGTTGCATTGTGCAATACCTTATCCTCAACAATACAACACTGATAACTTTTGGGGAATGGATTATATTATGTCTCGATATTGTGTAAGTCCATCGGGCGATATTATTACGAGTCTTGGTGCTGACGATAGCCTTCGCATTTACAATCCTATAACAAACTCTTATCGTGTCCAATTTGCCGGACTAACGATTGACCCTAAGATTTCACCTCTTGCAAAAAGCGGAAAAGAGATGAATAGAAATGAGGAGATTGCTCATATATATAAACAACACAAATATTACGCAATTCTATATGATAAATGGAATGAATTATATTACCGATTTGTAGTCAATCCTTTAAAAGAAATAAACACAACTGACTGGCCTAAAGATCCTCTGTTCCTATCGGTTATTATACTCGACAAGGATTTGAATAAAGTTGGTGAATATGACTTTCCAATACCATCGACTCGCATTGGGAACATATTTGTATCACCTAAGGGTATACATATAAATATCGAAAGTGAAGATGATGATTATATGAGATTTTTGACGTATAGGCCAGTAATGAAACAAGAGTAAACTTACCATAAAATGATTAAGTCAATATTATATAGATTCATAAACATGATAATACTCTCAGTAATATTCTTATCATGTGATACTAAAGAATCTAAATTTGAAGATTTTATAAATAACCAATTAAATACGCATTATTTGGAGAAGCTAGATAATATCGATACTATTTTTATTATGCCTCGAATGGGTTGCCGCTCTTGCATACATGCCTCAGAAAAATTCTTTCTTCATAATGTTGATAATCATAATATCTTATTTATTTTTACTAAAATTGATAATATCAAAAAATTACGATTAGAAATTGGGACTGACAATTTTAACAAGAATAATGTAATCGTTGATAAAAACAATATATTCTCATATAGTGGCTGCATCGATAGTGAATATCCATTGCTATTAACTCGGGAAGAAAATAACATCTTTAAATATTCTACGTATGGATTTTAAGAACAACTTGGGATTTCTACTAACGATAATATCAATTTGTTGCAATTCATAAATAAAGAAATCATGTTAATGAGGATTTGTGCTTCGATTGTGCTGCCGATTTTGGTGGCAGTGGGTCTGTGCGGGTGCCGTGAGGGTGACCGCACGGGCCACTACATCGACGTGGCGCTGGAGTTGGCCTGCGATAACCGTGGGGAGCTTGAGCGGGTGCTCGACCACTATGCGGGCGACTCGCTGCGGCTTGAGGCGGCCCGATTCCTCATCGCCAACATGCCGGGGCACTATTCTTATGCCGACCTTGATCTTACCAACAGTTACTATGACACTATCGACGTGTGGCTCGACCGTATGGTCTCGTACAACGTGTACCAGAAGGAGTATGTGATCAATAGCCTCCATCGCGACATGAAGTTTGCCGACCTGCCGGTGAGACCCGATGTGGAGGTGATCAAGGCCGACTTTCTAATCGACAATATCGACAGGGCGTTCGAGCAGTGGGAGGTGTCGCCTTGGTGTAGCCACCTGTCGTTCGACGAGTTCTGTGAATATATTCTTCCCTACAAGTCGCACGAGCTCGAGGAACTCGATACTTGGCGGGCTGACTATGCCTGCCTGTTTGCCGACTCGCTCGAGGCTCTGAGATGTTGTACCAACTATGCCAACTCGTCGTTTGCGGCTGCCGAGACGTTCAACCGATGTCTCATGGACAGTTTCGGGATGCAGAGCATAGGGGTGTCGAGACCTTACCTGCCCTACCGTCACTCGACGATGCTGGGGATAAACTATGGCTCGTGTAACGACTACTGCCGCGCGGGGATGCCGCTGATGCGCAGCGCCGGCATTCCGGTGGCCAAGGATGCCGTGCCTGTATGGGGGCATCACAACCAGGGACATGAGGGTCTGGTGGTTTTAGCTCAGAACGGCCGTACGCTTCATTTCGTGCCGTTCATGGAGACGGCGGCCAAACATCTGCACATCAACGAGCGCAAGCCTAAGGTGTACCGCTCGACCTACGCCATTAACCGTGACCTGCAGCGGCTCAACGACAGCGGGGAATGGGTGCCGGCGTTGCTGCGTAATCTGTTTCAGAAAGATGTGACCGACGAGTACGGCCGCACATTCGGCCACTCGCTCTCGGGTATAGACAACGACCGCCATAAGTATGTGTATCTCGCGGTGTCGTCCTACGACAACTGGGTAGCCGTGGACTATGCCCGGGTCGACGGCGACGGGCGGGCAACTTTTGACCGCCTGGGTGGCGGCTGCGTCTACTTGCCGGTAGCTTATGATCTCCACGGCAACGCGACGGCGCTCGATGCTCCGTTTCTGCTCGACTGGGACGGCTGCGTAGTTAGGTTCGAGGGAGCGTCTCAGGCTCGAGGTACAAGGGACGAGGTTCGAGAGACTATGTCCTTTGTATCTGCTACGCTATACCGCAAATCGGCTCTGCAGGAGTATGCGTGGGTAATGTCGCGGCATATTCTCGGTGCTACGATTGAGGCTTCCGACAGACCCGACTTTGCCGATGCCGTGACTATCGGTCGGGTCGATACGCCGGCCGACCGCTCGGGGGTGATGAACGTGAGCGATTCGCGACCTCACCGCTACTAGCGTATTGTGAAACGCGGCGCGGATGCTCGTTGCGAATTTGCCGAACTGACTCTGTTTGACCGCAACTCGGGCGAGGTGCTTCATGGACGGGCTATGGCTTCGGCGGGCGTCGACCCTACTCGTCCGGCAGCCAACGCTTTCGATGGAAATATCCTCACGCCGGCGTCGGTATCGGCTCCGGGAGAGGCTTGGGTGGCGGTGGACTTCGGGCGACCCGTGGAGGTGGGACGCATTCAGTACACTCCGCGTGGCGACGGTAACACCATCGAGCCGGGCGACGAATATGAGCTGACCTACTGGGATGGCAGCCGGTGGGCGAGTCTTGGGCGCAAGCGTGCCGAGACGGTGAGCATCGACTTCGACAATATCCCGGCCGGTGCTCTGCTGCTCCTGCGCAACCGCACCAAGGGGCGCGAGGAACGCATCTTCACCCTCGACCCCGACGGCTCCCAACACTGGCACTGACGCCCCGAGGCAAGGTGCGAGGTACAAGGTCCGAGGTACAAGGTTCGAGGTACAAGGTTCGAGGTACGAGGTTCGAACCGCAGATTTCGCAAATTTCGCAAATTTTTTTTTGAAACGCGTATTGCGCGTATTTCGCGCATTTGGGGCGAGGATTGAACCGCAAATTACGCTAATTTCGCAAATTATTTTTTTGAAACGCGTATTCTTATTCCGCGTTGCTACATAAGCGGAATAAGAATTCGCGATTCTTAAATAATCAGCCGCCGAGTAATCCCTAAAAAATTCGCGTAATTCGCGTAATCTGCGATTCGAAAACGTAATTCGCGATTCTAAAACGTAATCTGCGGTTTTATAAAATTGCATTTAATAAATATTTACTTTACTTTTGTCTCTGCTTTATAACTACATATTTTTTAAATCAAGTAACACTATAATCTTTCGTATATTATGGGTTTAAAGAATTATAAATTAATCTTAGTATTGTCGGCAGTGTTGGCGGGTTGTAATAAGCAACCGGTCGAACAGGCTGCTGTCGAGATAGCGGTAGACACCAAGACGCCTTGTGACAACGCCGATGATTTCTTTGATTCATACAGCTATGTAGTGCTTGACACTGACCCTGCTGCTCTCATTGGAGAAATCAATAACATTGATATCGACGATGATAACATTGTCATTAATAGTAGAAATGATGTTTTTGTATTTGACCGCAAGGGACACCTCGTCTCAAGCTTTAACAACACCGGACAAGGTCCTGAGGAATATGCCGAGGTGTTTGACATGAGGCTAAACGATGGCGTCATTTACATATTGTCGCGCTCAACAATGGAGGTTAAAACATATTCTTTGTCGGGCGAATACGTTGACTCATACAAGCTTCCATATTATTACTCGGCTATGGAGATTGCCGATGGCTCGATATGGCTCGCGTCGGAAACGGCCAATGAGAGCCTTTACGAGTTTGCCGAGTATTCTACCGATAAACGTGAAGTGGTACGGAATGTAATGCCATTTGAGAAAAATGAGAGTTTTCTTTATTCTTCATTCTATCCGTTCCTGATGCAGGATGATGACAAACTGTATGTTAGCCGACTTTACGACATGAACGTCAGCACTATCGACTGTGAGAGTGGTGATGTAGCCGAGAAATGGAAATTCAAATTCAACACCGAGAAACAACTCAGCGATTTCGACCGGGAACAAGGATATGCTTATATGTACAGCGCCACTGCCAATAAACCGGTTGTCACCTACCTGGGACGCATGGCCGAGAACGACGGGTCGGTCTACTTGTCGTTTAACAATTTCTTCATCATAGGCTACTTCACCAACCTATATAAATTCAATAAAGAACATCCCGAAGAGGGAGGCAAACTGCTTAGTATAGGGCTCGCGTCCTACGAGGGTTTTCCGTTCCTGAAGAGCAAGCCCTTGCTTTTCCACGACAACTGTTATGTATCGATGCTCGTCGCTGAACATGTAATCTCGATAGCCGAAAGCCTGAAAATCGACGATTTCAACGACGCTCACCTCACCGAAGAATCAAATCCCGTGCTGTTCTTCCACCGACTCAAATAACCGCACAAATCGCGTATTTTGGGTCGAGGATTGAACCGCTAATTTCGCAGATTTCGCAAATTATTTTTTTCAAACGCGTATTGCGCGTATTTCGCACATTATTTTAATATTAATTCGCGTAATCTGCGTAATTCGCGATTCGAAAATAATCATCCGCCCAGCCCAAAAAAATTCGCGTAATCTGCGTAATTTGCGATTCTTAAATAATCAGCCGGCGAGCCAAAAAAAATTCGCGTAATTCGCGTAATTTGCGATTCTTAAAACGTAATTTGCGATTCGAAAATAGTTTGATGAAAAATAACTACTTAAATATTTGGTTTGATCGAATATTGTTGATACATTTGAGTTCTAAAACTTTGTCACATTAATATCATACTTGAGAATAATTCCATGAAACGATTCTTCTATAGCTCTCTCGCCGCTCTGTTGCTCCTGGGCACGGCCTGCTCGGGCGGTAATGGCAAACCGGAAACAGCTTCTATGCAACTTACCGATGAGTTTTCATCATTACCCATCCTCACTTTGACTCCGCTCGACACGCTCCAGATATTTGACGATGCCTATCCCGTGAGGCTTGAAACTGCCGGCGACAAGATGGTCGTACTGTTTTCAATGATGGAAGACACTATGATAAGAGTTTATGACATGGAAAGCAAAACCAGGTTAGCATCAATCGGTTTAAAAGGCAGCGGACCCGAGGATGTTATCTCTCCCACATTTTTTTATAACCGACGAGTGCAGGGCGACAGCAGCATGATGCTTCACGATCCTAATACTATGGAGTCATTAACAATCTCGTTAACCGATTATTCAATAAAAAAAGCCCCCCTCAACAGGGCTCTCTCAGTCGAATCGTCGATAAACTATTTTGACAATGCAGCTATGTCTTACTCGATCAGACCGTGCGACTACTTTTTTAAAATCACACAGTTTGAGCCTGAAAGTGAAATACATGTTGCCTACCCGTTCTCACTCACCGAGGAAAACGCCACACGGTTGGCCGGACTTCCCTCCACTCAATTTGCCCTGAATATCTTCGCCAACGAGGCCAAACAACGCATCATGACTGCACCGTTTTACTTCGATGCCTATTATTTGTATGATTTCAAGGGTAACCTGTTGAAAGAATTCCATCTCTCGACCGATGACTTCGAAATAAACAACGCCATCAACAAACAGATGAATCGTGATGAGTCGGAGCGTATATTGAATTCGTATGGCTACTCTACCGACGAGTACTGCTATATAAGACGTATAATCAGCAAGTTAGACTTCGAAAATAAAACAGAGATTACCCTCGGAAAAGAAATCATTAAGGTCGACTGGGACGGAAACCCTGTTGCCATTATAAAGCTGCCCGAGTCTAACGTATCGTTCTGCGTGGACAGCAACGATGACATCATTGCCATAAACAATATTTCCGACGAGGACGAAGCGGAAACATACAGTATCATAAAATACCGTGTGGCAAAGTAAGTAAACATACCTGAATTTAACCACATTAAGAACTTAAAACCAACAACATAAGGATGAACTCCATAAATCAAATTTTATATAGCTCTCTCGCCGCTCTGTCGCTCCTGGGCACCGCCTGCTCGGGCGGTAATGGCGATGCCGATTCGGCTTCGATGTCTTCGGCTCCCGCAAGCTCGATTCCCGACAGTGGCGATAAAATCCAGTCGGTCACAGTAATGGAACTTCATCCGGCCAATTTTTACCATGAGGTGGTGAGCAACGGCAAGCTCGAATCGGCTGGCAAAGTCGACGTTAACTTCGAGCAGAACGAGGTAATAGCCGAGATTTTGGTAAGAAACGGTCAGCATGTGGCCAAGGGGCAGCCTCTCGCCCGCCTGGATTGCACGAAGCTTGAGAACTCTCGCGACCGCGAGCGCACGGCCGTGGCTCAGGCCCAGCTTGAGCTGAAGGATGTGCTCATAGGCCAAGGATATGACCCCGAACGCCTCGACCGGGTGCCGGCCGAGATAATGCGGCTGGCCCGACTGCGTAGCGGTCTGGAACAGGCCGAGCTGAGCCTCGCATCGACCGAGCGCGACCTCGCCAAAGCCACTCTCAAGGCTCCGATAAGCGGACTGGTGGCCAACCTTACGACCCAGCCGCACAACATGGTGAACATGTCAGAGCCGTTCTGCACGATCATCGACAACGGCTCGTTGCGCGTGGGATTCAACGTTCTGGAAAGCGAGTTGCCGCTCGTCAAGCCGGGCGACCCGGTTGAGATTTCGCCCTACTCGAGCGCCGATGTAACTCGCGGCCGCATAACCGAGATAAACCCGACGGTCGATGAAAACGGCATGGTGAAGGTATGGGCCAACGTAGAGGGCAACAGCGCTCTGCTCGACGGCATGAACGTGAGAGTGATTGTGAAACGTTTGCTCGAACGCTCGCTGGTTGTGCCCAAGACGGCTGTAGTGTTGCGCACGGGACGCCAGGTGGTGTTCACGCTCGTCGACGGCAAGGCGTTCTGGAACTACGTGACCACCGGCCTGGAGAATCTCAATGAATACACAATTGTCGAGGGCCTCAAAGAAGGTGACAACGTCATAATCACCGGAAACGAAAACCTCGCCCACGAGGCGGATGTGAAGGTGGAAAGGGAGAAGGGGGATGTTTAGTTTTTAGTTAGTAATTTGTAGTTTTTAATTACTCATTCCTCATTCATAATTCTTCATTCCTCATTCATAACTCCTCATTCCTAATTCATAACTCCTCATTCCTCTTGGTCCACGCGGCACGCCGCGTCCCTACAATTGACGAATCACGTGCCGCGAACCTCGTACCTCGAACCCCGGACCCCGGACCTCGAACCTCGAACCTTGAACCTTGAACCCCGTAGTACCTCGTACCTAAAAAGAACATGCTGTGGTAAAATATCTGCTTGAACACCGAATTGCCGTTTTTATGACCTTCCTGGCGCTGGTCATCGTGGGCTGTATCACCTACTCGTCGCTGTCGGTGTCGCTTCTCCCCGACATCGACATTCCGCACATCACGGTTAAGATTAACCGTGACAATACTTCGGCACGCGAACTCGAGAATACGGTCGTGACGCCTCTGCGCCGCCAGCTCATGCAGGTGACAGGCCTCGACGAGATCAAGAGCGAGACGCGCGACGGTCAGGCCGTCATATACCTCACGCTTGGCTACGGAATCGATACCGACGTGGCCTACATCGAGGCCAACGAGAAAATCGATGCTGCCATGAACTCGATGCCGCGTGACCTCACACGCCCCAAGGCGGTGAAAGCGAGCGCTACCGACCTGCCGGTGCTCTACGTGCAGATGACAGCCGACGATGACAGCGACGAAAAATTCCTCGACATGGCCGACGTGGCCCGCAACATCGTGCGCCGCCGCCTCGAGCAACTGCCCGAAATCGCCATGGTCGACATTACCGGCCTGCCCGACAAGATACTGCAGGTAGTCCCTGACAACAACCTCATGGCCCAGGCCGGGGTAACGCTCCAGGAGATAGAGAACATGCTCATCAACGGCAACATAGAGCCGGGCTCGATGACCGTGCGCGACGGCTACTATGAGTACAACATCAGGGTTACGAACACGCTGACATCGGTCGACGATGTCAAAGGACTGCGCATCGTCAAGGGGGACCGAGTATTCTCGCTCGGAGACTTTGCCGACGTGAAAATATCATCTCGCACCCCGGCCGGCTACTCGATACACAACGGCAAGCGCGCCATCACCCTTGCCATCATAAAGCACAGCGAGGCCGACATGGACGACATGCGCGAGGCACTCGACAACACAATCAACTACTTTTCAGCGTCCTACCCCGACGTGCATTTCGACCAAACGCGCGACCAGACCGAGCTACTGCGCTTCACGATATCCAACCTGCAACAGAACCTGTTGCTGGGCCTCATACTGGTGTTCCTTGTGTGCATCGCCTTCATGGGCAGCTTCAAGTCATCGTGTGTCATAGGTCTCAACATCGTGGTGAGCGTGATTATCACGTTCCTGACTTTCTACTTCTTCCACGTTTCAATCAACATCATCTCGATGTCGGGTCTCATACTCGCCGTGGGAATGATGATTGACAACGCCGTGATCGTGACCGAGAACATCACGCAGATGCGACAGCGCGGCATGACGGTTGCCGAGGCCTGCGTGGCCGGCACCAACGAGATGATCACGCCCATGCTGTCGTCATCGCTCACCACAGTGGCTGTATTCGTGCCCCTTGTATTCATGAGCGGCATAGCGGGCGCTATATTCAGCGACCAGGCCTTTGCCATTACGGCCGGACTGGCGGTGAGCTACATCGTGGGCATCACCCTGCTGCCCGTGCTGTATTATATAATGTATCGCAATGCCGGGCCGGTGGTTCCCGATAAGTCGGGCAACATACTTCACGGCGGCGCGCTCGATATGTATGACCGCGGCATCGATTTCTGCTTCAAATACCGCTGGCCGCTCATCGTGGCCACGCTTGCCACCATCCCGCTGTGCGGCTGGCTGTTCGGCGTTATCGAGAGGGAGCGAATGCCCTACGTCGACTCTCGCGAGATGATAATGAACATCGACTGGAACGACAATATCAACGTCGAGGAAAACCTACGCCGCACGATGTCGATGACCGACTCTGCAGCAGTATCGGCCTCGGCTTTCGTAGCCACCCAGGACTTTCTGCTCAACGTCGACCACGACTACACGGCCGCCGAGAGCGAGCTTTACATGGTGGCCGAGACGCCGGCCGACGTTGCTCCGATACAGGAACGTCTTGCCGCACGCATCAACAGCCTCTATCCTGGCGCCACAGCCACATTCGGCCGCCCTACCAACATCTTCGAGAAGATATTCGCTACCGACGAGGCCGACATCGAGGCCCGATTCTCGCGGCGCACACACGCAACCGGCAGCGACGTTAAAAACTTCATGGAGCTGTGTGAGGATGTCACCCGGGCTACGGGACATGAACCGCAGCTTCCCCCGGTACAGGACCAGCTCAACATCATCGTCGACCGCGACAAAGCGGCACTCTATAAGGTCGATTTTGCCGAGATTGACCGTGCGCTCAAAGCCGCGCTCAAGGGCAACGTTGTCTCGACACTGCGGTCCTACGACGAATACACCCCTGTCGAGGTTGCCGGACGCCGGCTGTCGGTCAACGAACTGCTATCGCAGACCCTCGTGCCTACCCGCCCCGACAATAAGGGCAAGGTGAGCCACATCCCACTGTCGAGCCTTGTTACTACTACCCGATCGACCGATTTCAAGACAATATCCTCGGGCATCGACGGCGAGTATCTGCAACTCGACTTTGACGCTCTCGGCGATGAAGAGCGCGTGATGACTACCGTGCGCGAGACTGTCAACCACAACAAAGACTACGACGTATCGTTCAAAGGCAGCTTCTTCAGCAACACAAAACTGATGGGCGAACTGGCCGTGATACTGCTCGTGTCGCTGCTGCTCATGTACTTCATATTGTGTGCGCAGTTTGAAAGCTTCCTACAGCCGCTCATCGTGCTGCTCGAGATACCGGTCGACGTGGCGTTCGCCATATTGACGCTCATGATTTTCGGGCACACGCTCAATCTCATGTCGGCCATCGGTATTATCGTAACATGCGGTATCGTGGTCAACGACTCGATTCTTAAGATCGATTCCATCAACGAGTTGCGCAATGCCGGAATGCCGCTTACCGAGGCTATACACACAGCCGGCCGACGCCGACTGCGCGCCATCATCATGACATCGCTCACCACTATCCTGGCCATGATACCGATGCTGTTCACCAGCGACATGGGCTCGGAGCTACAGCGCCCGCTGGCTATCGCGATGATAGGCTCGATGGTGGTTGGAACAATCATAAGTATATTCGTCATCCCGCTGTTCTACTGGCTCATATACCGCAAACAGGCAGCGCGTGACGATGCCCGACACGGTGAAACGAACTGATCATTTAGAGTATGTTTGAACGTAAAAAGACCAATATGAGAATACTGACCCTCCTGCTACTGATGTTCCCGACGCTTGCCGGCGCCGTTACTCTTACACTCGACCGCACGATCGAGCTGGCAAGCGACTCGTCGCTCATGGCATTCCGTTACCGCAACCAGTACCAGGCTGAATACTGGCAGTGGGTGAGCTACCGCGCCCAGCGCCTGCCGTCGCTGTCGCTCGACCTTATGCCGGCGAGCTACAACCGCTACATGACACAACGCTACGACTCGCAGCAGAACATTGATGTATACCGCCAGCAACAGATGTACAGCGCGAGCGCCGGACTGAGCATCTCGCAGAATTTTGACCTTCTTGGCGGTTCATTCTTCGCCGAAACCGATCTGAGCTATATGCGCAACTTCGGCAATAACACGTTCACTCAATTCTCAACCGTCCCTGTGCGTGTGGGATATCGCCAGTCGCTCATAGGCTTCAACCAGTTCAAGTGGGACCGCCGCATCGAGCCCATAAAATATGAAAAAGCACGTATGGAGCTGGCCTACAACATGGAATCGGTGAGCGAGCAGGCTGTAGGATACTTCTTTGACCTCGCGCTGGCCCAGGCCGAGTTCAAGCTTGCCGAGGAAAATGTAGCCTCGTGTGACACGCTCTACACCATAGGCGAGCGCCGCTACAAGATAGCCGCCATATCCCATGCCGACCTTCTCACCCTGCAACTCGACAAGGTAAACGCCCGCAACAATCTCGAGAACTGCCGCATAACGCTGCAGCGCGCCATGTTCTCGATGGCATCGTTCCTCGGTTTCGAGAAAAACACTCACATCGACCTTGTGTTGCCCGGACGGCCTGTTGCCATCGACATACCCACGGCCGACGCCATCGCCTATGCCAAGCTTAACAACCCTACCCTGCTCGGACATAAAGCCTCGATACTCGAAGCCGAGCGTGACGTCAACCGCACCACAGTCGAATCGCGATTCAACGCCTCGGTCAACGCCTCGGTAGGTTTCAACCAGGTGGCCGACAACCTCTCGCGCGCATACAGCAACCTGTTGCGACAGGATATCGTGCAGGTGTCGATAAGTGTCCCGCTGGTCGACTGGGGTGTGCGTAAAGGCAAAATCAACATGGCCAAGAACAACCTCAATATAGCCCGCATCCAGGCACGCCAGGACGAGCTGTCGATAGAGGAAGACGTGATAATGACCGTGAGCGACTACAACGTGCGCCGCGAGCTCGTGAGCAGCGCCTCGGAGGCTCTTGACCTCGCCGAAATGGCCTACGCCCAGACCCAGCAGCGATTCATCATAGGCAAAGCCGATGTCAACGCCGTGACGATGGCACTCAACCGCCGCCGCGAAGCATCCAAAAATTTCGTATCGGCCCTGCAGAATTACTGGGCCAGCCACTACAAGATACGCCGCCTCACGCTCTACGACTTCACCATGGGACTGCCTCTGACCGATATCGTGGAATACAAAGCATTCGGAACTAAATGAGCAAAAAGTCGTTTGCCATAATAGTTATATTCATCGCGCTCGCCATCGTGGGGTGTGCGCTCCTGCCGCTGTTGCCTGTCAAGCAGGCACCGTCGCAGGACCTGCCATCTATCACCGTATCGTTCAACCTCACAGGCAACTCGGCCCGCACCATCGAGTCGGAGGCAACGTCCCGCATCGAGTCGGCCCTCGCCCGCATATCGGGCGTAAAGGCCATCAGCTCGCGTTCCTACAATGGGTCAGGCTCGGTAACAATAGCCCTTGACCGCCACGCCGACATACAGATGGCCCGCTTCGAGGTCTCGGCCGCCGTGCGCCAGATATGGGACGAACTGCCCGATGGCACGAGTTATCCCGAGATTGGAGTTAGCCGTGTCGACGACGGAGCTGCCATGCCCATGCTCACCTATGCAGTGAATGCCGGAGCCAATGCCAACGAGATCAAGATTACCGCCGAGGAAATCCTCGGCACGGGACTGTCTACCCTTAAGGGTGTGAGCCGAGTAGTCGTTTCGGGCGGCAATGACATGGAGTGGCGGCTCGAGTATGACATCGACAAGCTCACGTCGGCAAAAATCACTCCCGACGACCTGCGACAGGCGATTGCACGGCACTATGCGACCGACTTTTACGGTATTGGCAAGATAGAGAACCGCACCGACTCGGGATGGATTCGCCTGGTCAACGCTCCCATAGGCGACCCCGCTTCCCCACCCGACTTGCGCGCTATAACCGTGATAGCCGGCGACGGTAGCCAGGCTACGCTCGACCGTCTCGTCACCATGACCCACGTCGAGAGCAACCCCACCGGCTACTACCGTATAAACGGCATGAACTCGGTCTACATGCGCGTGTATGCCAACGAGGACGCCAACCAGATAAAACTGGCAAAAGAGATTAAACAATACCTGCCGGCGCTCGTGGCAAAACTGCCGCCCGGCTACACCGTCGACGAGAGCTTCGACACGACCAAAACCATCTCGGGAGAGCTCGACAAGATCTATTTCCGCACCACTCTCACATTTCTCATCCTGCTGCTGTTCATAGCGCTCGTAACGTTGAACCTGCGCTATGTGCTGCTCGTGTCCATCAGCCTGGTAATCAATCTCGCTATCGCCGTCATCTTCTACTACACGTGTCACGTGGAGATACAGATGTATTCGCTCGCCGGCATCACGATATCGCTCAACCTCGTGATCGACAACATCATAGTGATGGTCGACCATTATACAAGGCGACATAACCGACGTGTGTTCACAGCCATCCTTGCCGCCACACTCACCACGGCCGGAGCGCTCTGCGTCGTGTTTTTCCTCGACGAGAAAGACCGGCTCAGCCTCACCGACTTTGTCAACGTAGTGGTTATCAACCTGCTTGTATCGCTGGCAATAGCGCTTTTCCTGGTACCGGCACTTGTTGACCGCCTCGGCGTCAAAATAAAACGCCGTCGCTTCAAATCCCAACGCCGCTTCATAAACGCCTGGGGCCGTATCTACCGGTCGATCACGGCATTTCTGCTGCGCCACCGCGTGGTGACGATAATAGTGCTGGTGCTCGCGTTTGGATTGCCGGTGTTCATGCTCCCCGAAAAAATCGAGGGAGATGGCAAGTGGGCCAAGACCTACAACGCAGTTTTCGGCACCGAAATATACCGCGAGAAGATCAAACCGGTTACCGACGTAGCCCTCGGCGGCACACTGCGACTCTTTGCACAGAAAGTCTATAACGGCTACTATTGGGACCGTGGAGACACCGAGCCGCGCATATCAATAAACGCCACCCTGCCCAACGGCTCCACCGTGCAGCAGATGAACGCACTGATAATCAAGATGGAAGATTTCCTCGGGACGTTTGATGAAATCGAGGAATTCCAGACCAACATCTACAATGCCCGTCGGGCCTCCATCTCGGTTACGTTCAAACCCGAGCACCGCAACACCTCATTCCCGTATCGCCTCAAGAGCGATGTCATATCCAAGGCCTTGACGCTGGGTGGCGGCTCCTGGGGCGTATATGGCCTCGAGGACAACGGCTTCAACAACAACGTGAGCCAGACGGCCGGCAACATGGTAATAAAACTCACCGGCTACAACTATGACGAGCTGTCGCGCTGGGCCGACCGTCTCTCCGACTCTCTGCTCACAAACCAGCGAATCAAAGAGGTGATAAAAACGCCCGAACCGAGCTACTATCGAGAAGATTATAACGAGTATTATATCGACGTCGACCCCGACAAACTTGCCAAACGTGGCCTGTCGGTAGCTCAATTGTTCAGCGCCATAGCACCCACATTCGGACGCAACGTGCGCTGCGGCTCGGTCACCATCGACGGCCGCAACGAGTCTATCGTGCTCAACGCCCGCCAAGCCCGTGATAACGATCTCTTCGCCCTGCTCAACCAGCAGTTTGACATCAACGGCAAGCAATTCAAGCTCAACGATGTAGCCGAGATAACCCGACGCCAGGAACCACCTCAGATTGTAAAGTACAATCAAGAATACTCCCTGTGCCTGCAGTATGACTACATAGGCTCCTACAAACAGGGCAACAGAGTGCAGGAACGCAATATCGACATGATAAACGAGCTCATGCCCATGGGCTACAAGGCCGCCAAGGGTGAGCGAGGATGGTATTCGGGCAATGAAGAGGGCAAATACATACTGCTCTTGCTCGTCGTGGCTATAATATTCTTCATATCGGCTATACTGTTCAACTCGCTCCGGCAGCCGTTCGCGATCATCTTCATAATCCCCATCTCGTTTATCGGAGTGTTCACGGTATTCTATCTGTTCAATCTCAAGTTTGACAATGGCGGCTTCGCCTCGTTTATCCTATTGTGCGGCCTCACGGTCAATGCAGCGATATATATCCTCAACGAGTACAACAAGATACGCCGTCAACGCCCGTTGTTCCCGGCACTCAACGCCTACATAACGGCTTTCCGACGCAAAATCGTGCCGATATTGCTCACGGTGCTTTCGACTGCGCTCGGCTTCCTGCCATTCATAATCGGTACATCCAAAGAATCATTCTGGTTCCCCCTGGCAACAGGCACGATAGGCGGCCTGCTCATGTCGCTAATAGGCCTGCTTATCTACCTGCCCCTGCTCGCATTGAAAAAACCGGCCAAAAAGAAATAGCATTTTGAACTAAAACGGTACCGCGGCGCGTTATACATTAAACCTAAATTCAATATTATGTTTACCGACCTGCGCTCCACACTGTTCAATATCAATCTCTCGACCGAGGCTCCCGAGAGTGGTTCGCTCCTTGTGGCCGAGCCTTTTCTTAAAGAAAGCTGTTTCAACCATGCAGTAATATTGCTTGTAGACCATGCCGAAGGCTACTCGTCGATGGGACTCGCGCTGAACAAATCGACCCAATACAAGCTCGGAGACATAGTGGAGGAAGTAGACAAGAATCTGCCCATCCCGATATTCTGTGGCGGCCCCGTAGGTGATGACCGCATGTTTTACCTGCACACGCTCGGCTCGCTTTTCAACGACAGCATTGAAGTGGCACCCGGACTATTCATAGGGGGCGATTACAATCAGATTCTTGAATATGTCAACGCCGGCTACCCCACCGAGGGACTTTTGAGATTCTACGTAGGCTACACCGGCTGGGAACCGGGACAGCTAAACGACGAGATCGACAAAAGCGTATGGGCAGTGGCCCGACCCGGCGAGGCACGCCGCCTTCTCACAGGCAACGAGGACAGCTTCTGGCACCGCACCGTCCGCTCCATGGGTCAACGCTTCCGCGGCTGGCAGTTCCACCCCATGGACCCCAGCGCCAACTAACTACCTTGGATTTTTCACTATGATTATATCAATTGAACGAATATCTTTTAAGTGCAATCGAATCAAAATAGTAACTAAAAAAGAATTCTTGTATCATCTGGATATAATTTAAGTGGCTCCATAGGAGCCTATTTGGGCGGCGTAGCTGCCCTTTAGTGTTAGCCACATGCAAGCGTCGCGTTAGCGATGCGCAGCTTGTGGTTTATTGTTGCTCTCTCAATTTCGGCTGCGTAGCTGCCGTACTATAGGCAATATAGGTAGTGAATATATGATTCCCACTAATATGATAGACTCATGCCGCTCTCCGCTAACACGATTTCCTTTTATGATACTACTCCGCTATTTATACCATTAAAAAATGATATTGTTGCACTATGTCTTTTCCGTTATATTGACTTGTATCTTAAAATATTGTATCTTTGCTGTTGATTTGGAATAGTCCTATCAATATTTTTGACGATTAAGAAGCGTTATGCTTATCTCTTGAGAGTGGAAACCTGAGAAACTTCGACAGAGCAAGAGTAGTATAGTGGTTCTCACGCTATGGCGTGGGCTGCTATTGTTACATCTGCTCACAGGCTTTCTCAGGGCCTCCATTCTAAGACGTGGCATTGCAGTTCCACGCTTTGTGTTTCATTTAACAGCTCTTATGGAACTTGGGGAGCCGGCTATACTCATGAAGAAACTATCTATGATGTTGTTAGTCCTATTTTTCTTTGGATTAACTAATTGTGCAAATGCAAATCCTCCAGTAAAAGGGTTCAACCAAGAAGAAAAAACAACTCTTTACCCTTTTAAATTGTATCCAACAGAAAATATGTGGACTTTTATAAAATTAGACACTCGTAACGGAAAAATGTGGCAAGTTCAATATAGTGTAAAAGGTGAAGATTATCGATTTGAAGTTCCCTTAAATACCACAGCTCTATATGATGGTACAGCTGCAGGTAGGTTCGAACTCTATCCTACTCAAAACATTTATAATTTCATTCTTCTTGACAGAGCAGAAGGTTCTACATGGCAAGTACAATGGTCATCCGATCCAGAGAGCCAAGCCGTTATTCCAATCAAATCCACACTCTAATCTCCTATAAGAAATGAAAAAACTATTATTATCAATAGCATTGATAATTTGTCATATAATATCTTTTGCTCAATCAAACAACGACCACCTTACCTTCAAAGGTGTCCCTATTGATGGCTCTTTGAAAGAATATGTATCAAAGATGAAAGCTGCGGGCTTCACATATCTTGGTACAAGTGACGGAACTGCAATACTACAAGGAGACTTTGCCGGGTTTAAAGGATGTATAATCGGCGTTTCGACTCTAAAAAATTCTGATGTAGTTAATACTATTGGAGTAATCTTCCCTGAAAAAGACGATTGGTCTTCATTAGAAAGCAACTACTTGACATTAAAACGAATGTTGACAACAAAGTATGGCAAACCATCAGAATGCACTGAAGAATTTCAAGGATACGGTTCACCGAGAGACAACAATGATAAGCTTTATCGATTGAAAATGGATCGATGCTCGTATATAACCTTATTTGAAACACCAAACGGGAATATTAGTCTTTCATTAGAACATCAAAGTGTATCAAGTTGCTTTGTAAAGCTTCAATATTGGGATAGAATTAACACAAAAGCAGTTGAAGCCCAAGCTATTGATGATTTATAAACCTATCTATATATGGAACCTTTTATTGGTATCATATTCATTATAATAATTTTTGGTGCTATATTCTTTGCCATTAACGAATGGCGTAAGAATATGGCACTATTACGTTCTGTAACAGACATTAACAGAGGTACGTGGTCGGAACGGAAATTAATAGTAAGATTACTTAAACTGGGTATTCCTGCTATCACAGTATTCCACGATTTGTATGTAGAAAAACAACGAAAACAATTCTCTCAAATAGATGCTGTTGTCGTCACAAGAGTAGGAATTATTGTTTTTGAAGTCAAAGACTACAGCGGTTGGATTTTCGGCAAAGGTTATCAGCGTTATTGGACTCAAGTATTAGCATACGGTAAAGAAAAACATCGCTTTTATAATCCGGTATTGCAAAACGACGGTCATATAGAATCGTTAAAAAAACAACTCTCAGGAATTGCTGATGTACCCTTTTTCTCTGTAATTATTTTTTATGGTCGGTGTACCTTGAAAAATATCAGTTATATTCCAGACAATATTAATATCGGATATCCTGGAGACGTAAGTTCCATAATTAAATATATTTTAGAGACTCAACCTACGGCGCAATATAACGATAAATGGGCAGTAATAAATACCTTAAAAAAATTTGTTGCTAATGGTGATAATGCCGAGATAGTATACAACCATATTAAAAATATTCATCAATACAGTCAGTACTAATCATGAGATAATTAAGTTATTTGACTTTTATTTTGAAGTCGACTGTGCGTTGTACATTTCCTCTGTAATCGTGTACAATTCTTAGGGAGTACCGGCCCTTCTTTAGGGTTTTAAAGAAGGTATAGCAGACGCCCGAATCGGAACCACACATTCCTGCCTCAACATCTTTGGGCCTGTCATAAACGACATTTCGCGTCACGTCGAACGCGTCCTTGTCATATTCGGCACGATAATTCAGCCCTACCGATGGATAAATTTTGGCTCGGTACTCGATTACTGTGCCTAAACGCACTGCAATCGTCGCGTTCCTGTCGGGCAAAACCTTGTGGGTAGGCAGGTCAGGCTGTGACGACTGCCATATAACTTCGTAATTACGCCTTGATCTGTTGACCTGCAATACTGCGAACAGTATCAACCCGGGGAGGGCGAAAAGAAGAATGAAAATTGCAAAAATCGTCAGCATACCTACATTACAGGCGTACACCGAGGCCGAGCATAAGGTTTTGCGGGTCTTTGAAACGGCTCAGGCGATAGCCCACGTTAATAAACAGGCGCTTGGTAATGAATGTCTTGAGGGTGAGCGACTGGTAGAAGCGCTTGTTGCCTTGCGGATTGATAAAATCGTAGCCCAGACCGGCGTTGACAGAGAAAATGGGCATCGTCAACTCGGCATGTGCCGACAGGCCTACGTTAATCTGCTTTCCGAACGGCGGACGATAGAACTTGATATTCTCATCAAATGTGCCATCGACCCAGTAGGGCTCGATACCGGCACTTTCGTCCCATTGCATGTCGAGTGCCGCGCCGGCTGCAAACCAACGGTTGAAGCGTCTCATCGGTGCAAACTGCAATCCTGCCACAGCAAATTTTCCTGGACAAAGTTCGGGCGTATCGTTGATATCGACAGCTCGTTTGCGCCACGCTCCGAAAGCTACAATATCATAAAACCATGAGGGGCGGTCGGCCTCGGCAGCAAGTTCGCTTGAAAGTGGCGAAGGTGTACGGCGATAAGGGTCAATCACATAGACCAATCCTACCGATGCTGTAACAGTGTTTACACCACCGTTGGGCCAGGAAGTATTGCCGTTTGAGAAATGAGTAACTTCGGCGCCGAACGACATGAGCCAACTCGACGATAATCGGTAATGAAGTTTCAGCCCCAGCGCCATGTGGGCAGTGACCGATGTACTTACCACGGTATTGTCGGTATAATCGTTCTCGTCATAATGCTTCCAGCCAAACGCCGCACCGAATTTCCATTCATAACCAAGCGACAGACGGTCACTGAAGTGCAGAAACGGAGCACCTTGATATACATATACCGAACCGGGGGTACCCAACAAATCGCCCACGAAGAATGTACGCAGGTCAACGCCTACTCCCTGGTAGACACCATCATACAATCGTCCCCAGCGTGAATCGGGATTGAAATTAAAATCGGCTCTCAACGACCCTGCAAACACGCTGCTTATAGTTTTGTCAACCGGATTATTACCTTTAAGATATGAGTTGGTGCGCGGCACGAAACCACCCGATGCCTCGACTCCTACACGCCACCTGAGCGGTCCCGAGAAAGCGCTGGCAAGCGAATCGGTACCGGCGGCACTAAGCCCTAAAGCCGCTCCAAATATGGTAAACAGTATAGCTAAACGTCTCATAGTTGTTGGGTTTCAATTTTAAAATCGGACGGTTCAAGTATGTGGCATGTAAAGGGTGTTTCATGTGTATTACCATATACTGGCGAGATAAATTGCATGTTGCCCGTAAACGTCGCTGCATCAAAAAAGACCTGTACATTAATCCGGACACTCGACTGTGCCGGCACTGTAACCGGGACACGGGCATTAGACGACACAGCGTCATAATTGATATATCTTCCAAGGGTAATGGTACCTATGTCGCGCAGGCTCCATTCTTCTTCATCATTCAACGTAATCTGGAATGTAGGAACAGGAAGATCGACGTCTTTATATTCGGCCCACTCTTCAAGCGGTTCGACACGAGCCACACACGGCCACTTGCGGTAAGGCTCGACATAGACAATGACCGGGTCATTGGTACTGTTATTGTATGTACCTGTGAAAGTGCGGGTATCGACATTCTCCTCTACCGTATAAGCGTCGTCATAATCCCACAAAAACAATGACATAGGCATGCCCGGCTGTACTGTGACGGTAATATTCTTGACAGCATAATCATATTCGAGCACCAACGGAACGGTGAGGGCCGAGCCGGTACAATTCTGCAGACAGCTAAACGATATGGTATTACCACTGAATCCCACCGAGAACTCGCAAAACGGATCGTTATATTGGATGTAACTTATTTCGTCGGCGGGACAGTCGTCAGTAACCACTTCACCTTCCTTGTTATAAAAGGTGAACATCTTTTCGGCCTCAAACAGATTTATGTAGATATGCAGTAATCTACGAGGCTGATATTCAACGCTTTCATATCCGCCGTCCCCCTCAAGATTTATCACGAGGTTGTCGGGCATCTCCATGTTCTTGTCGATAAAGATATCCGAGTTACAAGATGTGACATATAAGCTCAAAATCAAAATGATAAGAGCTTTAAGATGATTGATGTGCATTTTCATACCTTAATACCTCCGTTTATATCACTACCAGAACGAGCAGCATGATGCAAACGGCTATTGAGAAATGTTTCATTTTGTTGATATAATTGTGAAATGTGTTACAAAAGTAATGGTATTCCATGATATAAACCTCAACATTTGTTGAGAAAATGCCCTGCAGGCTGTTAATTTATACAAATTAATCCAAAATGAGCTGCATGTGCAGGGCATCGGTCCACTCACTACCCCTCCTTACCCACGATTTCAAAACACCACATTCCCTAAATCCGCATTTTGTGAAAGCCCTGAGGCTCGCTTCATTATCACACCTTACGATTGCCGCGAGCTGGTGCATACCGAGTTGCACCCTACAATACTCGCATAGCAAAGTCAAGGCCCTCGAGGCAATTCCTTGACCGCGCATGGTCTTCGCGACCGTAATTCCCACATAGGCCCGCCGATTTACCCTATCGTAATCATATAGATCGACGATGCCGGCCATGGAGTTATTGGCCACGAGTCGTACAATCATACGCAACTGGCCGGTAGCGAATATGTTACCGTCATAGCTGTCGACGTAGTCCCACAACTGTTTACGCGACAATGGCGCAAAAGTGACACCATCGTTCCAGATCTCGGGATCATTCTCCATGAGGTACATCCCGTCGACATCGGCCGGTTCGGGTGCATTTAGCAGTATAACATTATCACTCAGCATCTTCATCCTACAGCAAAATCGGTACGATTCAACAAGCTTCGTCCCAGAGTTATTTCATCGGTATATTCAATCTCGTTGCCCACCGACACGCCGCGGGCAAGCTGAGTGATTTTCACTGGCAGGGTGCCCATGCGGCGATAGATGTAGAAGTTGGTCGTGTCGCCCTCCATCGTCGCGCTCAAGGCGAGAATTATCTCTTTTACTCCCCCCTCGGCAACACGGTCTACGAGCGAGTCGATCTCGAGCTGTTCGGGACCTATACCGTCGAGGGGCGAAATCAGTCCGCCGAGCACATGGTAAACACCGTTGAACTGGCCGGTTCGCTCGAAACAGATTACATCCTTGACATTCTCAACCACGCACACCGTGGTATGGTCGCGGCGCTCGTCGGCACACACCTGGCAAAGCTCGC
Source organism: uncultured Muribaculaceae bacterium (assembly GCA_947386115.1). Lineage (GTDB taxonomy): Bacteria > Bacteroidota > Bacteroidia > Bacteroidales > Muribaculaceae > JAAVFS01. The sequence goes on along the minus strand of CANDNO010000027.1, from coordinate 8,477 downwards.
TCTCAGAAATGTTATGACAACAGCGGCAGTAAGTCACCTCACGGCGCATCCTGATTATCGACTCGCCGAGAGCAACCGACTCTTCCTCGTCACGTCTAAGCAGATGCAAGGCCAGCCTCAAAGCGGTCTTGCGCCCAATACCGGGCAATCTCGACAACTCAGTAACAGCATTCTCAAGCAGCGCAGAAGCATATTCTCTTTCCATAGTGTCTTATATTATTAGGTCGCGGAGGATGGCGTCGGCGGTGAGCCAGTGGTGGCGGGGGATGGATATGTGGGTGTCGGTGACGGTGAGGTGGCCGGTGGAGGCGAGGCGCTTGACGGTATCGGTCATGGTCGAGGCAAATTCGCCGAAGGGCTGGCCGGCAAGATCACGGAGGTCGATGCCCTCCTCGGTACGTAATCTCGTTATCACATAGTCGTTGAACTTGTTTTCCATCGACTCGGGCTCGTTGACACAGCTCTTTCGCCCTGCCGTCAGGGCCTCGAGATACTGTTTTATACTGCGCGGATTATGACGCCGCATATTCCCGTCACAGCTGTGCGCCCCCGGGCCAAGGCCAAGATAAGGGGTCGTGTTCCAGTAATTGGAATTGTGGACCGACTCACATCCCGGCTTAGCGAAATTTGATATCTCATAGTGCCTGTAGCCGGCCTCGGTAAGGCGCTTGTCGACATAGTGGAACATCTCCTCACATGTCTCCTCCGACGCTTCTTCGACTTTTCCGGCCATCATCATGGCATACAGGCGCGTGCCCTGCTCGTAGGAGAGCAGATAGGCCGACAGGTGGGGAGCATCGAGTTCAATCAGTTTCTTCAGGGAGTATTCGAGCGACTCCATCGTCTGCTCGGGCAGTCCGAATATCAGGTCAAAGCTGTAGTTTTCAAACATTTCGGCAATCAGACCGGCCGCCTCGAGGGATTCGGCCGCTGTGTGACGGCGCCCTACAAGCTTAAGCTCGCTGTCGACCAGCGACTGTATGCCCATGCTTACCCTATTGACTCCAACCGACTTTAACGACTCGAGCATAACGCGGTCCACATCTTCGGGATTTAGCTCGACGGTGAACTCGCCCACCCGGCTTAGATCAAGCTCCCGGCGTAGCCTCGTTATCAGCGACACAAGGGTCTCGGCTCCGAGCGACGAAGGTGTTCCACCACCTATATATACTGTGGTAATAGGCTCGGGGAGCTCATCACGACGCAAACGGGCCTCGGTGATGAGAGCTTCAACAAGAAGCGGCGCCGTCGAAGAGTCGGGCGTAGAATAGAAATCACAGTAGGCACACTTTGAGTGACAATATGGAATGTGAATGTATAGTCCGGCCGGCATATTATTTCATACAGATTGAAGTGAATTTACAATATTTACATGCATGTTCATCCTCGGCACAGTCAAATACCACGGGCACGTCGCCCTCGGTATTGAACAGAGGGTAAAGTATCTCATCGAGACGCGCCATAATCTCGTCGTTGAACATACGGTAATCGGTCACGACACGCGAATCGATAGTAAGGGGTTGCGGTGGCAGATTGCGGCCAATCGTCCTGAACCGGTAAATCATGGGCTGTACGAGGGTATCATCATCGAGCCCCTTGGCATTCTGAACAAAAGCGTTGCAATACAGAAACAACTGCAGGATAGCCTTGTTGCGCGACTTGCTCTTCGTGGGGGTAAACAGCAGGTCAAGTGTCGACGATACCTCGTCGGCTCCGGTCTTGTAGTCGATAATGCGTATCACCTTGCGGCCGTCGGGAGCCGTTACCGAGTCCACCCTATCGATCGTGTAGCTGAAGTTGATCGAAAGCCGGTCGGAAATCCGCAGCCTCACTTTCTGCTTTATCTCGCCCGAGATAAAAGTAAAACTGTCATAGTAGTCGAGTTCATGCGACAGCATGTTCTGCACCATATCGTGCATCATCTTGGCAATGAGTTCGGCATCACCCGTAAGTGGTGCAGAATCATCGGCATCGCGCCCGAGGTACAACTCGTTGATAGCCCGCTTTATCTCCGGCTCGATCACGCCCGAGTGTTTCAGCTTGTGGATTACGGCCTTATCTATAACCACAGGGCGCCCATCGACCTGCTGTGACGAGTAGAGACGCTCCACTACCTGGTGCAATACCGAGCCAAAGGTTGCCTCGTCAAAGAAATCCTTGACATCGTCATTATCGAAATACCCCTCGAGATAACTCAGGGCAAACTGCATGGGGCAATTGATGTAGTTGTTGATCGACGTAGCCGATATATAGTGAGGATTGACAGTATCGATATAGCTGCGCAGCTTGGCCCGGCGGGCAGCATCAAGCGAAAGTGACACCAGGTGACTGTCGTCGACCTGGAGATTATAGAATGCTGTCGACACCTTCAGTCCTTGAGGACGATACAGGTAACGGAGCTGATTGATATATCGCGACGGCTCGCCACTCTTGGTACCCTGTGTGCGCGAATCATAGAGCAGAAACACGCGCTTGGCTCTCGAGATAAGACGATAAAAGTAGTAGGCCGATATGCTTTCCTGGTGTTCTATGGTGGCCATGCCGTAGCCTCGCCGCAGGGCAGGCGGAATGAACGATTTGGAGAAATGCTTACGCGGAAAAATGCGCTCATTCATCGACGTGATTATAACATTGTCAAAATCTATGGCACGGGTCTCGAGAATACCCATCACCTGCAAGCCCTTTAGCGGCCTGCCCTCGAACGATACGCTCTCACCGCCGGTAATTCGCTCGACCATGTGGAAAATCGTCGAATCGCTGAGATCGACGTTAAGGTCGTCGAGGTGTCGGCGCTGAAGACGCTGCAACTCGTCGAGAGCGTTGAGATAATGCTTGAGGAAACCGGCCTCGATGGCACCGGCAGCTGTAAGTGTCACTTCGGGCATCTCGTCCTCGGCCGGCTCGTCGGCATCATCACCGGCCTCGGCAACGACAGCATATTTCACATTCACCTCGTCGAGCAACCATAGAGTAAGGCGCCTGAGGAATGCAAAAACCTCCCGGCTCGACATGGCGTCATCGGCAAGGTCAAAGAGTGGATGCAGCCGGGCATACTCGGGCGACATGAGCAATGAACGCGGAACGTTGAAAAGACGTTTTTGACTGATTATCTTCGATATACGGTCGCACAGCTCGGAACTTATCGACCGAACCAGCGGATGGGACAGCACCGCAACCACATCGTCTCGGAAAAATGTATTTTCATACCTGAGGCGGCGCGCACGCAACTGCATCGACAATATCGACGACATGAGCGAGGCCACCGGAGTATTGCGCAACGGGAAACCCATCGTGACATTTATATCGGCGATGGAATCGGGCAACGAGTTGATTACCGGCAGGCAAAGGTTCTCATCGGGAAGTACAATAGCTGTTGACAACAGGGTGCGGTCATTGCCGCCGTCGGGGAGAAGCTTGGCAACGATATCCGAGACGATTTTGGTCTGTCCGTTGACCGAGGGGACACCTATCACCTCGACAAGAGGCCACTCAGACAGCACAGTGCCTATCTCGCGCGCATCATCGGGTTGCGGAAAATCCTTGACATATTGTTTCAGGAATCGTGTCGCACGATTGTCACCCTCGGCAAACGCCGGCGAGGCGTAGTCCCAGAAAAACTGGGCCAATCCCTTGGCACGCATTGACTCGAAAATTTCCTCCTCGACCGTCGACAGCACATTGAAGCCGATGAACACATAACGGTCGTACGGAAACTCATCGGCCGGCATACTTTTTATCATCTCGAGAGCACGGCGGTAAACCATGCCCTGATAGGCGAGTCCGCGGCGGTCAAGTTCCTCATTGAACGCGACATATAGCTCGTTCATCACCTGCCACAACTTGATAAATGGAGCCGTGGCCCTGCGCGCTCCATGCTCGCCGGTATCGCTCACGTGGACGGCATGGTTCCAGAATTCAGCTACCTGGCGTGGCGCTTTTTCATCACCCCAGTAGCGTTTAATCACTTCAATCTGCTCGAGGGTTAGATAGTTTGAGCTTATTTCCCTCAACGCCTCGATATTGTGAAACAGCTCGGCTGGATTTACCAGATATTTGTCGACATCGGTAAAATCACTCAGCAACACATCGCCCCAGAACTGGAATTTATTAAAATCGACTGAGTTAGGCTCTCCGTCACCGGCCACATGGCGGTTCATCACATCGCGATAGCAGCGGTAAAGTATAAAGAGCTGCTCTATACGCGAGGCTTCGACACACTCGGTCACATCGGCGACGAAATCGCTGATGGTCAACACCTCGGGATGGATGAGCGGCATTCCCGCCTCCTCGGCGGCGAGGGCGAGAAAATGATTGAAGAAAACGCCGGCACGCTTGTTGGGGAAGACAAAACAGTAGTTGGTAATTTCCCCGGCGTGGCGGTCAATGTAATACCCGGCTATCTCCTGCAAGAGCGGTTTCATCGGCGCAACAACATTATGACTCTCACGGCAAAATCATACATGATGATTTTGGCATTTCCATTGGCCCTGATATCGGTGATAGTCTTCTCGAGTCTCGACGTGAGCTCGAGGACATTGCGCTCATTGATGAACCGGTGGAAATTCTGTGCAAAACGGCCCTCGTCGACAGTGAGATAATTTAGCGACGAGACACCGAGATGGTATATGAAATTTTCACGTATCTGCTCAAGACAGTAGGCAAGAAACTCTATCGACCCTTCGCGACCGAGTCCGGCTACCTCATTGGCCCAGACTCGCAGTTCGGCAACACGTTTCTGATAGGCCAGTCGCATTAATCTCATGAACAGGTCAAGATACTGCTGCTGTCGCTCGATATTCTGGACGCGATAGTCGGCCTGAAGGATTGAACCGTCGGCAAGATGTGCAAGAGCCAGCGCATCGTGGCGTGGCATAGAATACTTTTGCTCGATATAATCGGCGATGGCCTCGTCGGGCAGGCGCAGCATCTCTACGCGCTGAGTACGGGAATAGATTGTCGGGAGCACCGACTCCGGATCGTTGCTCACGAGTATGAACATCGAGTCGCCAAGCGGTTCCTCGATGAGTTTGAGCAGCTTGTTGGCACACTCCACGCGCATGCGCTCGGGGAGCCACATTATTACAATCTGGCGGCCGCCATGTGACGTGAGATTGATACGGCGCATAATATCGGCGCTCTCCTCAACATAAATGGCGGGCTGGCCATTGACATTGTCGAGCAACGACAACCAGTGGCCGAAATTCATATAAGGACTCTCGGTGAGGAAACGACGCCAACGGTCCAGTTCGTCATCCGAGACCGTCTCGCTACCCTTTTTCAATACCGGGAACGAATAGTGGGTGTCGATGTGGTTGAACGAACGGTGTTGCAGACACGAAGGACAACAGCCACAGCTGTCACCTCCCTGGCGGTTGGTGCAATGAATATACTGAGCCAGCGCACGCGCCATCGACATCTTGCCCACTCCGGGACGGCCGTGAATGAGCAGAGCGTGGGGCATGCGGTCGCTGTCGACCAGCGCACGCAGCCGCTCCTTTACACCCTCGTGGCCCGGGATATCGCTAAATCTCATCGTTGTGAAGTTTTTGCAACACGCGACGCACGCTGGGTACCGCATTGTGTGAATAGAAATGGATTGACTTGACGCCACGCGAATAGAGTTCCTCGGCCTGGCGCACACACCAGTCGACTCCGACACTCTTGGCTTCATCGTCGGTCGAGCAAGAAGTCACGGCCGTCACAAGTTCGTCGGGAAGTTTTACACCAAACACTGTCGGGAGCAGCGTTGCCTGTCGGCGGGTCACGATGGGTTTAAGGCCGGGGATAACGGGCACGTTGATTCCGATTTCACGACAGCGGTCGACAAAACGGAAATAGGCGTCGTTGTCAAAGAACATCTGTGTCACGATATATGACGCACCGGCATCGACCTTTTTCTTCAACAGCATGAGGTCGGTATCGGCATCCTTTGCCTCGAGATGAACCTCGGGATAACCGGCAACTCCATAATCGAATGGAACGAGAGGGCAGGCATCCATCTCCGTGCCGTCGGCAAAACGTCCGGCGTTGAACTGATTGATCTGCTGCTCGAGTTCGAGGGCATGAGCGTGGCCGTCGGCATTAGGTACGAAACAATTGTGATGCTTGGCCTTGTCGCCACGCAGTACGAGCAGATTGCGTATTTCGAGGAAGCTTAAATCAATGAGAGCATATTCTGTTTCGAGCTTTGAGTAACCGCTACATATAATGTGAGGCACAGCCTGTATGCCATAACGGTTCTGAATAGCTGCGGCTACGGCGACAGTTCCGGGGCGTGAGCGCTCGGTGTATCGACGCGTCAAGCCGTCATCATCGGTCTTGACAACCACCTCGCTACGGTGAGTCGTAATATTAATGTATAGCGGATTGAACTTCGTGAGCGAATCGATATCCTCAAACAGGCGGGCGATTCCCCTACCCTTCAAGGGGGGTAAGACCTCAAATGAGAATGCCCTCGGGGCCGACTGTTCAATAAGTTGCGGTATAGTCATCGTAAATTCCTTTTTAAAACTATGTGGGCACTGTTAAGGCAAAAGTCTCCCAGTTGCCAAATATAATTTACAAATATACTGAAATTGCAGCTATTCTCAAGAAAGTAGAATGTAAAAAAAGACTGCAACCTAAAATTGCAGTCTTTATCTTTGTGGCGGGGGAAGGGATCGAACCTCCGACCTTTGGGTTATGAGCCCAATGAGCTACCACTGCTCTACCCCGCAGTATTTACGTGTGCAAAGGTATGGACTTTTTATATACCGTGCAAGTTTTTTCGTGTTAATTTTTGCAAAGTTTTCAGCACACCTATACTAACACACTAATTATCCATCCATTACACAACAACCACAATTTCTGTAAAACTTCAAATTTATTTTATTAAAGAAATTTTTCTTTATTCATTGTATCATTACGGAAAAATTTCCGTAATTTTGTGAACGTTTTTCGGGGGCAATTTTCATTATATAATATCATGCCCCACGTTTCCAATAGGTTTGTATATAGTAAGAGGGAATATGTAGAACCATGCCGGGGACTTGATTGTTAACTATTTATTAATTTTGATATGGATACGAGTGCTAAGAAAAAGATTGTTGTAATAGGTGGCGGATTTGCCGGCCTTAACTTTGTTAAACGAATCGATAAGGAGAAGTATGACGTGACCCTTATCGACCGCAATAACTTTCACAGTTTTCCCCCGTTGTTCTATCAGGTGGCTTCGGCAGGTATCGATGCTTCGAGCATCTGTTTCCCGCTGCGTCGCGAGCTACGCAAGTACCGCGATGCCGAGGGGCTGTTCTTCAACATGACGCGTGCCCGGGCTATCGACACCGAGAACCATACCGTGACAACCGACGAGGAGACTATCCATTATGACAAACTGATTATAGCAGCCGGAACAACCAACAATTTCTTCAATATGCCCGAGTTGCGCGACTCGGTGTACACGCTCAAATCCATTTCTGAGGCAATACGATGCCGCAACGACATCATGGACCGTCTGGAGCGCGCATGTATGGAGCGCGACCCTGAGAAACGTCGCCGCATGCTGTCGTTTGTCGTCATAGGTGGCGGACCCACCGGTGTGGAGGTGGCTGGCGCACTCGGAGAAATGAAGCGCTACGTGTTGCCTCGCGAGTATCGACAGATCGACCAGGACGAGATTACAATCACCCTGATAGAAGGTACCGATCGAGTGTTGCGCACGATGACCGAAAAATCGTCGGCCGAGGCTGCAAAATATCTTGATGCGCTCATGGTACACGTCAAGCTGGGCCACAACATGAAGAAGTATAGCGACGATATCGTGACTCTCGACAACGACGAGGAGATTCCGGCCTCGATGCTTATATGGACCGCCGGAGTAAAAGGTGTGGACTTCGAGTTTGTCGGTGACACCGTGAAACCCTCACGTGGCAACCGCCTCGAAGTCGACCAGTATTGCCGTGTAAAAGGCGCTAAAGATGTCTATGCACTCGGCGACATAGCGCTGATGACTACGCCCGACTACCCCGCCGGCCATCCACAGCTCGCCCAGGTAGCCATACAACAGGCCATCATGGTTGCACGCGACATAAACCGTGGTAAAGTTACCGAAGGGTTCAAATACAAAGACAAGGGAACAATGGCAACCGTAGGCCGTAACCGCGCAGTGGTCGACCTCAACCACATCCACTTCAAGGGCTTCTTCGCATGGCTCACGTGGATGGTCGTACACCTCATGTCGCTGCTGGGCATGCGCAACAAGGTGAGCGTCTTCGTCGACTGGGTATGGGACTATTTCACCTACAGCTCGTCGACCCGCCTGCTCATGCACCCCGGCAAATACCCGCTGCGCAAACGCTGGCTCAAAGAATAATCCCCCCAGCCGTCATTTTAAGGCGATTATAGGAACATGTACGCAGCTATACAACGCTCAACCTTACCCTATGAATCGAGTAGGAGGTAAACACTAATCATAGGGTGTTTATCTCCTACTTTCGTGT
>CANDNO010000026.1 GCA_947386115.1 uncultured Muribaculaceae bacterium | reverse complement strand
ATTCTGCGGTTTAGTCTTGTTTAGACTTTTGTTGGCCGGAATCTGTCCGACCCGCCAAGTGGAGCTGGAGGGACTTGAACCCTCGTCCAAACGCGGAACTAATGAGCTTTCTACATGCTTATTCTCAACTTGGTTTTCGTATCGGCGCAGGCTTGAGACTACCAACGCCGGTCTTATCCTCTAAAACTTCGGGGGCCTGTCGAGGCTATGGGTCCCCTATACCCGATTTATCTGCACCACCTTGTCCGGAATCCTCGGGTCAACGGCTCCGGGGTGATGTCTCGTCCCCGCAACTGTTGCAGGGATAAAGCTAATCTACTGTACTTCAATTAGGCAGCGAGAGCGTAGTTGTTTTCGCCATTTGAAATTTTTGATGTCCCTGATTTACGAGCGTAGCCATCATTGCTCGGCATGCTTACTCACCACCTCTACACGCTGTCAAAACCGGTCAACCCCATTATCTTGACTCTGCGCGCCGACGGGTGCGGCGGGCGGAATGAGTGTACAAAGATAACGTTTTTCAACCGGTTTTGTCAAAAGTTTTCAGCGTTTTAACATTTTAAAAACTGCCACTGTTTTATTTACCCGCAGTTTATTAGATCTTCACTTTGATGGGTGAGGTGGCTGCGCCTGAGGCTCGGTAGGTCTTGCCGCCGCTTAGCACCTCGACGTTTACGCGGCCAAGGTCGAGGGGATAGTTGCCCTCGGCACGGTCGATGGTGACGATGATGTTGCGGCCGTCGCGGCGTGCGGTGAAGTTGAGCTTGCAGTAGTTGCCCTCGCGGAAGCTCCAGCCGTCGCCCTCGTCCCAGTACATCGTTCCCGTGGCGTTGCCCCGGGCATCGGGACACACGATGAGTGTGAGTGGCTCAAAGGGGTTCTCGTTGAGATTCTGCACTACCTTGCCGGCGGGAATGATGCTGCCGCCACGCACTTTGAGCTCGGCCTGGTACTTGCCTTTGGTGTCACCCTTCACGAGCGAGAGTTTCTCCCATATACCCTTGGGGAGTACAGGATTCTCGGCAAAGGCAGGGACAACGAGCAGATCGGAGCCGATAAGGAATGCCTGTTCCTCGGCGCGGAGGTCGGCATCGGCGGGGTCGGCAAAGAATACGGGGGCCATGACGGGCTGACCGTCGGTGTGGGCGCTACGGAATGTGGTGTAGATGTAGGGCATGAGGCGGTAGCGGCGCTCGAGGGCGATGCGCGATTCGCGCTCAACCTCTTTGCCGAAAGCCCATGGCTCCTTGTCGTTGGTGTCGCACGAAGCGTGGCCGCGCGAGAAGGGAAAGAAAGCTCCGAAGCCGAGCCAGTGGCCGAAGAGGTCGCCGTCGGTATTGCCGGCAAATCCGCCTATGTCGGGACCGTTGAAGGGCTGACCCGACAGACCGAGTGTAAGCGACATGGGCACGGAGAGCTTCATGTGGTCATAGCTGGCCTCGTTGTCGCCGGTCCACATGGCGGCATAGCGCTGGCCACCGAGGATGTTGGAGCGTGACAGCAGGAAGGGACGCTTGTCGGGGTTGACAGCGAGGATGCCGTCGCGCGAAGCCTCGACCATGAGGCGGCCATAGGCGTTGTGCCACATCGAGTGGCGTCCGGCAGGGAGGTTGCCCCCACCCTGATGCATGCAGCTCTCGGGCATTGTTCCGCCGGGGCCGTCAAATACCGATGGCTCGTTCATATCGTTCCAGATACCGTCGATACCGTTGGCCATGAAATCCTTGTACAGTTCACCCCACCACTTGCGGGTCTCGGGACGAGTAAAATCGGGGAAAGCGCAGTCGCCGGGCCATACCTTGCCGTGGAACTCTTTGCCGTAGGCATCCTTGACAAACACATCGTTGGCCTTGCCGGTGGAATATACAAAGTAGTTATCGTCGACCTTGACACCGGGATCGATCATGTAGACCGATTTGAAACCGTTGTCGTGAAGAAAACTGTTCATGCGACGCGGGTCGGGGAACTCATCCTTGCTCACGGTGAACACTCTGAACCCGTCCATGTAGTTGATGTCAAACCATATTACATCACAGGGAATCTGCTTCTTGCGGAAAGTCTCGGCAACCTCGCGGGCGCGTGACTCGGGCACATAAGAGAAACGGCACTGATGGTAGCCGAGCGACCAGAGCGGGGGCATCTCGATAGTGCCTGTGAGCTCGGCAAGACCCTTCATTACCTCCCGGGGTGAATTGCGGTCGATGACGTAGGTCTTGAACGGGGCGCCCTCGGCCACGAATTCAATGCGGTCATCGGCCGTGAGCAGTTCAGCCTTGTGGAAAGTGTCGAACAGCACGCCGAAAGCCGAGCCGTCGGGACGCACGCCGAGCACCCAGGGGTGGGTCTGATACAAGCGCTTGCCGCCATCGACGAGATACATGCCGGTGTCGGTGTTCCACATCTTGATTTTCTGGCCGTTGCGCAACAGCGGGCCGGTCACCTCGCCGCCGCCATAAAGGCTCGTACCGGCAGGGATATCTATTACAGCCATCGCACCGCGGTCGGTAATCTCATACACGGGATTCAGAGCCCAGTTACCCGGCTTGGCACCTATAGCCGAGGGTTCGTGAGAGAGGATAAGCTCGGGGGTGACAGTGATATCGAAATGTTCGGGCACGAAACGTACTATGCCGTCACCCACAAGCGACTCATCGGCCACACCGACATTGAAAGCCGACGCCGACTGAGCCAAAACCCCGGCCGACGCCAACAAAGCAACAAAATATTTTCTCATAAACAAACTGTTAAATTTGGAATCCTTAATAGCATTAAGTAACTCTTAAAAATTAGTTTATATTATACAATTATCAAGTAACTCGTGCTACTGCGGCGCTTTTCGGCTTTGTTAGGCGCTTTTTGCTTTCATCCTCAGTTGTGTAGCTCGCTACACGCCTTCGTCTTCAAACAAAAATCACTCAAACAAACCTCAAAAATCACTCGCAGCTAATTTTTATGAGTTACTTAATAAAACACGCTTTAAGAACGATTGACCCCCGCGTTTCTTTAAACGGAAGGCTATTTTAATACATAAAGCTCAGTATCACTTTCTGCCGATTTTTAACTATTATCATTTTGAAGTGTTATATAAATGTACTACTTTTGCAACACACTAATTGAACGAACAATGAACACAGCATCAAACGTCAGGAAACAAACCGCATTCAGACTAAGCGAAGACTTGCTCAACCGTCTCAAGACCGAGGCGAAGCGCCACAACCGCAGTCTTAACAATCTTGTTGAGAGCGTGCTTATGGCGTTTGTAACCAACCGTCCCAACAATACCACACTCGCAGCAATGAAAGAAGCTGAAAATCCTAACGAGCTCGAAACCCTTGACCTGTCAAAATTCCGCAGCTTTGTCGACTCGCTATGAATACGCTCAAGCTGACATCGCAATTCAAAAAAGACCTTAAGCGATATAAGAGTGTGTTTGAATTTAAACCGAAGAAATGATTATTAGTGTTCTTTCTCAGATGAAAGTACTTCTTTCTATTATCACAGAAGCTCTTTTTGGTCTGTTTCCAAAATTACGTCAGTCGTTTAGCTCGCTAAACTCCTTCCTCAATTATGAAAACATCCTCAAAAATATCTCTCTGTGCTAATAGAATTAAAATTCAAACACACTCTAAGCACAAACCCGAAGTTCTCGACAAACTCGAAATATTACTTGGCCTTTTGTCGGAAGGCAAACCTATCCCCGACACGAACAAGCCACATGTGCTTTCAGGCAATTACAAGGGCTACATGGAATGTCATGTCGAAAGTGACACGCTCCTCATCTGGTGGGATAAGGAAATAGGGATAATCTCCCTTGTGCGCTTTGGAACACATTCCGAGCTATTCTAAACATCACGGCACTTATATAAGGGGCAATCTACCCCTACGTTTCTTTAAACGGAAGGACCGATTATTGAGCCGAATCAAACTCTTTGTATCACGCAAATTTGTTTATTATTGTAGGGACATACCTTTGGTATGTTTCCATAAACCACTGATTCTCAATCGAACATGCCGAAGGCATGTCCCTACATGTGAATGGACGCCATGCATTGTCTTTTTCATACATGAGGGTGCACGATATGCATCTCTTCATCCATGCATGAGCCGGGCGGTTTTGCTTTGACTTGACGGTGAGAATGGGGGTGAGGCATAATCACTTATGGCTCACCCCCGCGCGGTTATTGTATGAAAATTACTGCCTGTGTTATTCGGCACCGCCGTTCAGGCCGGTGCGGCGATATCCTTTGACGAGGTAGTGGTCGATGCCGTAGGCTCCGTTCTCGTCGTCGTCAAAGGCGACTTCAAACTCGATGGCGTCGGCGGGCATACCCGAGGGTGTCGTTGTGCCGCCAAACACTACGCTGCCGTTGAAAATCTTCACCTTGCTCTCGTAGGCCATGTTGTCGAGCCACGAGTCGCTGCCGAATACTTTCGAATCTACATTGCAGGGCACCTTGACGGTGAAATCCCAGAATCCTTTAAGGTCGTTGACCACGAGCTCATCGGGGCGGTTGGCTGCCGAGTTATAGGTGATTATCTGCATATAGCCAAGGCCGAAGGGATCTTCCATGACTACCGACCCGTCGGGACCGACGGCATCGACTGTCACCATCCACTCGCCGGCAAGATCAACCGTTGCGGTCATGCCGATATCCTCTTTTTCACACGAGCAAACCGTGACTGCGAGGAGCGCTAAAAGGGTATATTTAATAGTCTTGAACATATCGTACATAAACATTAGAAGTTATCATTAGTGGCGTTAACCACGAAAATAAACGGATAGTCGGTGTAGCTTACGCTCCATGAAATCTTACCGGTCGAGGCGTCAAACTTGCCGTCGGAGAGGCTGTTGGCCGAGTCGCCCCAGCCCTCGAGGAAGCTGTCTACGAGCTCGATGTTGCCGTCGGCGTCGATGGTGACATTACCCACCAGAGCGTAGGCCGAGCCGTAACCGGCGCGGTAATCATACCAGCCACCCAGGAGGTCGCTGATCTCATAGTTGCCTTTGCCATCGCCAACTACACGCAGGCTGTAGCCGCCATAATAGATTATGCCGCTGTAGTCACGGTAGCTGTCGTCATTGACAGTGTAATAGCCCGAAGCTTTATCACCGGCATCTGACACCAGGACGTAACGTGTGGCCGAAGCTGAGAAACCGTCGGCATTGACCACCTTGTAATTTATCGAATAGTAACCGGGCTCGGGGCTCTGCAGGTTCATTGAGGTAACGACGGCAATCTCGCCGGTGACATCCTCGCCGTTGAGCACTGCGGTGCAGCCGGGGTCGGAGTAAGGCTGGCCGGCGGTAGCCATGTCGTAAACCGGGCCCTCCATCGTGAGCACGGGATAATATGTGATGCTCGTGAAGCCCTCGGTATCCTTGTCACACGAGGTGAAGGCTACCGTCGACAGCATCGCCAGGGCTATTATCGAAATATATTTTTTCATATTTTTCAATTCAATTAGAGGGTTAACATTTATTCGGCCCAGAACACGGGAGTTGCATCGCCCTTGAACTCGGGAGCATTGCTGTTACGGTTGGCCGAGCTTTCGGGATAGGGCCAGCGCTGGAGCACTTTGCCCGCACCGAGCTGCGCGTTGTACATGACGGGGGTGTAGAGGGTTCCGGGCTCGAGGAGCGACGGGGTGTAGGCATCGTTCTGCTCGTCGTAGAGCTGAGTGCCTACCACCGACCCGAATGCCGGGTAGCCAAGGCGGCGCATCTCACACCACGCCTCGTAGTTGTTGGTACCGCTCAGAGCGACCCACTTCTGTATGCCTATGCAGCGCTTATAGTTTGCCTCGTCCCAGGGATAGGCGTTAAGCACGGTCTCGACACCGCTCACACCGGCCGACGCGAAGGATGCCTCAATGGCAGCCTTATAGTGACCCTCGGCATTGGCTTTGTTACCGTATCTCACCTCATACTCGGCCAGGAAGAATTCCACCTCGGCGCGGGTTATGAAATACACGGGATCGTCATATTTCATATTGGGGCGACACCAGTAGTTGGCCTTGTAGTTGGCGGTTGTAGAGCAGTTGGTGCCCGAAATAGCACCGGTGTACTCGTTCTTGAGGGTGTTGGGAAGGAAGTATGCCTTGAGGCGGGCGTCGTCGGCACCGTTCATCGTGGCAAACAATGCGAGATTGAGCACGACATTCTGCTGGGTAGAGCCGTAATAGGTGGCAAACTCCTCCTGATAGTAAGGATTGGCCTGGCCGCTCGAGTTGCTCCAGCATCCTTTCCACGACACATCGCCCGCGGGGAAGTTATCCTCGGCAACGAGAGCCTGAAGCTGAGCCTTGACATCGACCACGTTGCTTTCGCGCATGAGCAGTCGCAGTTTCAGAGCGTTGGCAACCTTGACCCACTCCGATGCCATAGCGCCGGGAAGCAGGAAGTTGGTGCACACGCTCTCGCTGCCGTTGACCTTGGCAATAGCCTCGTCAAGTTCGGCAACAAGACCTGCATAGATGTCTTTGCCGTCATCATAGTGGGGAGCGAGGTTGCCCAGGTCGAGAGCCTCGCTGTAGGGAATCTCGCCGTAGCAGTCGACCATAGCCTGGTATGCGGCCACGCGTATTACAGTAGCGGCAAGATTGTCGCCCCATGCCTCGCCGGCAGCAGCCATGGCCTGTACCGTCGACATGTTCTGGAGACAGCGTGTGGCAAGATTGGTGTAGGTAGAGCTCGAGCGCACGGCGCTCTGCTGGAAACGGCTGTAATCAAGATAGTTTGACGTACCGAACATCTGAGCATAGTGCTGGGCATAGTAACCGCCTGTGATGCGGAAGTAGTTGCCGTAGCTGTTGCTGAAAGACATTTCGGCCGCAGGGAAAATCATGCTCGTAGTGAGGTTGCTCTCGCTGGGCGACTGAGGGTTCTCGTTGATGTCGAGATAACTGTCGCATGATGTCAATGCAAGTGAAGCAGCAACTACACCGGTAAGAAATATATTTTTCATTGTCATCGTAGTCTTAGAAGTTTACTTTCAGGTTAACACCGAACGTGCGGCACGACGGGTTGGTGTATAATTCGCCGAATCCGTAGGCCAGGTCACCGTAGCCGGTAACAGTGGTCGACTCGGGATCGACATAGCGGTTCTCCTTGGCAGTCCAGATGAAAGCATTGTTACAGTAGGCTGTGAGCACGACTTCCTGCATCTGGATAGATTTGAGCCACTTGCGGGGCAGGCTCCACGACAGGGAGATGTTGCGCAACTTACAGTAGGTGCGGTCGGTGAGGAACGCCAGGCCGCCGTCGCCCCAGCCGTAGTTGTTGAAATAGGTCTGGTAGCTGCTGTCGCTAATATATATAGGTGTAGTGTTCTCGCTGTATGTACCGTCGCCGTTGTCAACAACCGAGTTGGGGATGATGAACGGACGGCGCTCGTTATACTCGGTCACCTTGCCGTTGCCGGTGAACTGCATGAGGTTCTTGGTGCGCGTGAACATCTTGCCGCCGTAGCGTATGTCGAATGCAGCGCTCAGTGTCACGCCGTAGGCTGTGAATGCCGTTGTGATACCGCCGGTCCACTTGTGGTTCATGTTGTAACCGGTATACTCGATATCCTCGCCAAGAACGGGCTGGCCGTGAGCGTCGACGATGGGCTTGCCGAAGTCGGGGCTCTTCTCGTCAGTAACATACTGGGGCAGATATGTATAGTAGGTGCCGAGGGGCTTGCCAAGCTCGGCATACATATACACGGCGTCATCGCCTGCCGAGTAGTCATAGATGCTCACCTTGCCGCCTTCGAGCGACTCGGGCATCGAGAGAACCTTGTTGCGGTTGATAGCCAGGTTGAAACCGAGTTCCCAGGTGAAGTTACGGGTCTGCACGGGGATGGTGTTCAACATGAGCTCGACACCACGGTTGCGCACCTTACCGAAGTTGGTGACCTGATAGCTGAAACCGGTCGACGGGTCGACGGGAAGCGTGAATATCTGGTCGTCGGTGATACGGTTGTAATATGTAGCGTCAAAGTCGATGCGGCCGTTGAAGAACTTGAGGTTGGCACCTACCTCAAACTCCGATGTCATCTCGGGACGCAGCGTGCGGCTGCCTGCCGTGGTCGAAGCCAAGAAAGCATTGGTGCTGTTGAAGGGGAACTTGATGATGTAGTCGCTGCCGTAGTAGCCGTAGGTACCACCCTGTGAATAGTTGGTCGATGTGTAATAGGGGCTGGCATCGTTACCGGTCTTACCGTAGGCTACACGTATCTTACCGAACGACAGGATGTCCTTGTTTTCGATGAAGCGAGTGAAAATGCCGCTGAAAGTTACACCGGGGTAGAAGAACGAGTTGTTGCCCATGGGGAGGGTCGACGACCAGTCGTTACGGCCGGTGATGTCGACGAATACAAACTCGTCCCATCCCAGCGAAGCGTAACCGAACAGGCCCACCATGCGGCGCTTGCTCTGCTGCTCGCTCAGCGTGGTCCATGTCGAGCCGTTGCCCAGCTGCCAGTAGCCGGTATTGATAGCGAGGTCGTCAGACTGGCCTGCCATGCGAGTGTAGTAGCGCTCGTTGATGTTGACACCGGCTGTGACGTTGACGTCGAGACGGTTGTCAAGGAATTTCTTGTTGAAAGAAGCGAGGAAATCGTGGTTGAGCTCGTGGGCGCGGCGGTAATATGTGTACACATATCCGGCCTGGTTCATGTTGCTCGGTGCATAGCCGTAGTCCTCGTTGATGAGAGCATCGTCAAGAGCAATCTGCGGGAAACCCTGCTTGGTATCGTAGTCGTTGTAATCGAATCCGAAACGATAGGTGAGCGTGAGCCAGTCAAACGGCATAATGTCGGCCTGGATCTTTCCGTAAACCTGCTTGCCGTTGGTGGTGAACTCGTTGTTGGCGAGCGACCAGTAGGGGTTGGTGATACCGTAGGGGGTGAAATAGGCCTCGGGGGTGTTGAAGGCGCTGTCGAGATTCTTCATGTCGACAATCGACACGTCGCGGGGCATCTCGTAAACGCCGTCGATAACCGATGTACCCTGGAACGAGCCTACGGTCTTCGTGCGGGAATTGGCAAAGTTCATCGAGCTCGATATCTTGAGCCACTTCTCGGGCTGATAGCTGCCGCGGAAAGCGATAGTATTACGGCGGTACGAATCCTGGTCGGTGGGGATGATACCGTTTGAACCGGTATAACCGTACGACAGGTAGTAGGTCATCTCGCCGCTGCGGCTCACACCGCTAAGGGCGATATTGTGGTTCTGGCTCCAGCCTGTGTCGAAGAAGTCCTTGACGTTGTTCTTCTTGGCGGTGTAGGGGTGCAGAAGCTGCTGGTTGTTCCAGATGGGACCGTAAACCTGCATCGAGCCGTCGAGGGCGGGACCCCACGAGCCGTTTTCGATATAGGTCTGGTTGCCGTTCCAGCCCTGGCCCCACTTGTTCTGCATCTCGGGAAGGAGTGCCACGCGCGATGCCTCGACATTACCGCTGTAGGTAATCTGGTAGTTCTTGCCACTGGCGCTCTTGCCACCGTTCTTGGTGGTGATGATGATGACACCGTTGTTGGCACGGCTACCGTAAAGCGAGGTAGCGGCCGCGCCCTTGAGCACGGTTACCGACGCGATGTCGTCGGGGGCGATGTTGCTCACACCGCCGGTCGATACTGCGTGACCGTTGGCCGAGTAAGAACCACTCTGCAAAGGCACACCGTCAACCACATAAAGCGGCTGGTTACTGCCGTTGATCGAACCGAGACCACGTATGTTAACATTGGTGGCGGCACCGGGGTCGCTCGATGTGGTCTGAATCTGCAGACCGGCGACCTTACCCTGGAGGGCCTCCATGACGTTGGCCGTCTGTGCGCGCTCGATATCGGCAGCCGACACCTGTGTGGCCGAGTAGCCGAGCGACTTCTCCGAGCGGGAGATTCCCATCGCGGTCACTACTACCTCGTCGAGCACCGTCGAGTTGAGTCCAAGCACAATCCTGATTTCACCCGGAGTGATGTTTACATCCTGTGATGTCATGCCGATATAGCTGACGCGCAATGTCTTCGCGCTTTCAGGGACATTCTTGATTACAAACCTACCGTCAAGATCGGTACTCGCGCCGATCTGAGTGCCGGTAACCAATACCGAAGCACCCACCACGGGCTCGTTGTCCTCGGTGACAACCAGTCCGCTCACGGTCCTTGTCTGAGCCACGGCACTCAGTGATACCACTATAAGCGCCATTAACAGCAAATAAAGCTTTCTCATACTAATAATGGATTAAACATGAAATTGATTTTAACTGAAATTTTTAAAATATTAGAAACCTTTGTTAATAGTCGAATCGTAAAGCGAGGTTTCCCTCAAATTACTTTTTGTTGTATTAATTGTGTAATGAATTACGTTTATAAACCTTTTTAATCTTTTTTCTTACGAATTGTAGCTGTTTCGCGTTGCAAAGAAAAGAATAATTAATAGCACTACCAACCCCCCCGTTAATTTTTGTTAATAATGCTGATTTATTTTCACACTTGGGGTGACGGATCAATGAGCAACGGCGACATTATCCGGCCAATTACATCTGAAAAGGCATTATGCACCATAGCCTGCGCCAACAGAATCTCATCGGCGGGCAATCGGCGGAAAGCATAGAGAATCTGGTCGATTTTCTGCGACAGGGCGAGCCTTACCTCGCGAGGGAAAGTCTCGGTGGCCCACTCGATGCGCTGGAGGGTCTCGCTGCTCAGGATGACAGGCTCGCCCGGGGCAAAGAGGGTGGGCGCCGTGCCCACGGGGCGCACGGGTTGCTGAGCAGGCTGCTCGGCGTGCTGTCGGGCCGGCTGCTCGTTAAGGACTTCGCTCACCTTGCGCTCGCGGCGACGGATGGCGCTCTTGGCCCGGCGCACAGCCTTGCGCTGCAAGGTTTGGAGCACGGGCGGGCCCTGCTTGGTTATAGTGATGGAAGCGACCTCCTCGTCGGTCATCGCCTCAGAGTCTTTGCAGAATTGAAGAATGGCGGCACGCTCATCGCTGTCGAGCGCCAGAATTTCTTCGAGCATAGCGGTGGAAATGTTGTTTTTCATAATCGATAAAGGGTTAATTCGCTGCAAAGATAATATGCAATTTACCGGGTAGTGATGCAAAATATTAACAAGGACTAAAAGAATTGAGAAATATGTTGTACCTTTGCAAGCGTTATGGTTGTCCCACCCCCGGGACACTAAAAGGGAAACAGGTGAGAATCCTGTACAGTACCCGCTGCTGTAAGTCGGTGGTTACCAAAAACAACGAGTAACCGACAGCACCCGCACGAAGTCATTGGCCGCAACATGCCGAGAAGACGCGGGGCAGTAAACCGACAGAGTCAGAAGACCTGCCATGACACACCATAATTATATATACCGCTACAATCACCCACGGGACTATGGGCAGGTAAAACAATGTTGAAAAGACTGCTATACATATCATTGCTATCACTCGCGTTTCTTCCGTCTCGGGCCGCCGACATAGAGGAAGCCGACACCGTGCTCACGCTCAACAGCGTGACCGTGACCGCCCGACGAGCCAACGAGGTGATACCCGCCCAGACACTGCAGGGTGAGGAGTTGCGCCGCCTCAACAGCCAGAGCGTGGCCGACGCCCTGCGCTACTTCTCGGGCGTGCAGATAAAAGACTATGGCGGCGTCGGAGGCATAAAGACCGTCAACATTCGCTCCATGGGCGCCAACCACACAGGCGTGGTCTACGACGGCGTAGAGCTGGGCAACGCCCAGAACGGCCAGATCGACCTGGGCCAGTTCTCGCTCGACAACATGGAAGCCATCTCGCTGTATAACGGCCAGAAAAGCAACATACTGCAACCGGCCAAAGACTTCGGCTCGGCCGGGTCGATATACATGAGGACACGCACACCCGTGTTCGACGACAGCGAGACATTCCACTTCCGGGGCTCGGTGCGCACAGGCTCGTTCGACCTCATCAACCCCTCGGCCCTCGTCGAATTGAAACTCAGCGAGCGCGTAAACGCACAGATATCAGCCGAATGGATCAACTCAAGCGGCAAATACAAGTTCCGTTACCACCGCGTCAACCAGGCCGGAGGCATAGCCTACGACACCACAGCCGTACGCCGCAACGGCGACATCAACGCCACCCGCGTTGAAGCCAACCTGTACGGCGCCCTACCCTCCGGCTCGTGGCACGCCAAAGTCTACAACTACGTATCGAAGCGCGGAATACCCGGCGCCATAGTCAACAACGTGTGGCGGCGAGGCGAGCGCGTGGGCGACTGCAACACCTTCGCCCAGGGCCGCTACACAGCCTATCGCGGCCGCTGGACCTCGCTCAACAACATAAAATATGGCTTCTACCGCACCCACTACGTCAACAACGACTACCGCCAGATAACGATCGACAACCTATACCGCCAGCACGAGCTATACCTCTCGACAGCCAACATGCTGGAAATCAAACCATGGTGGCAAGCATCGGCCGGCTACGACTTCATGTGGAACACCATGACGGCCGACCTCTTCAACTTCGCCAAGCCCGACCGCTTCACCCACTACATCTCGCTCGCCACAGCCCTCAACCTCAACCGCTTCAAGCTACAGGCAAGCGTCATGGGAACACTCGTACACGACAAGCTGCAAGGCAAAGAATCGCCCGCCGACAAGCACGTGCTCACCCCCGCCCTGTTCGTGTCGGGACAGCCGTTCAGAAGCTTCGAGCCGTTCACCGTGCGGGCATTCTTCAAGCAGTCATACCGCATGCCCACATTCAACGACCTGTATTACACCGACGCAGGCAACTCGAGCCTCGACCCCGAGCGCGTCTCGCAATACAACATAGGCATAGCCCTGCAACACGCCTCGGCATCGTCATGGCTCACCGCCGCCGGCATCAACATCGACGCCTACTACAACTACGTCAAAAACAAGATAGTAGCCTATCCCAAGGGGCAACAGTTCCGCTGGACCATGCTCAACCTGGGCCGGGTAGACATACGCGGCATCGACATCAGCGCCAACGCCACCGTCACGCAGCTCACCGACCTGCAGGTCACAGCCCGACTGCAATACACCTACCAGCGCGCAATCGACATCACCGCCCCCGCCGACAGCTACTACCGCGACCAGATACCCTACATACCCCACCACTCGGGCAGCGCCGTCGTCAACGCCACGTGGCGGCAGTGGGGGCTCAACCTGTCATGGATCTACGTAGGCTCGCGCTACAACCAGCAGGAGAACATACAGTACAACTACACCGAGCCATGGTACACGACCGACCTCTCGCTGAGCCGCGACCTCAGGCTCAGCCACGTCAACCTGCGGGCCCTGCTCGAAGTCAACAACCTCCTCAACCGCGACTACGACGTGATAGCCAACTACCCCATGCCCAAGCGCAACTTCCGCATAACCCTAACCGTAGAAATCTAATCAACAATATATTACTAACCTTTTTTCTATATTTTCTGCCGCTCAAGGCATGCCACGGGACGTCGCGACGACCGCCCCGCGGCATGAGCCTGAGTAAACATGCAATAAAAAATGACGCTTCACCGGGTTGGGTGAAGCGTCATTTTTTATGGTTGGGGAGGGGGATTAGAGCTTGGCGCGGATGGCTTCGGTCTCTTTCTCGTAGCCGGGCTTGGCGAGAAGGGCAAACATGTTGCGCTTGTAGTCTTCTACGCCGGGCTGGTTGAAGGGGTTGACTCCGAGGATGTAACCGCTTATGCCGCAGGCTTTCTCAAAGAAGTAGATGAGCTGGCCAAGGCACTCCTCGTTGAGGGCGTCGATGGTGATGTGGATGTTGGGTACGCCGCCGTCTACGTGGGCTATGCGGGTGCCGAGTTCGGCCATCTTGTTGACCTGGTCGACGCGCTTGCCGGCAATGTAGTTAAGGCCGTCGAGGTTGGCTTCGTCGGTGGGTATCACTACTTCGTGGCAGGGATTGGCTACTGAGATAACGGTCTCGAAGATAGTGCGCTCGCCATCCTGGATCCACTGACCCATCGAGTGGAGGTCGGTAGAGTTGTCGACGGCTGCGGGGAAGATTCCCTTGTGCTCTTTGCCTTCGCTCTCGCCGTAGAGCTGTTTCCACCACTCGCCGAGATAGTGAAGCTTGGGGTTGTAGTTGACAAGGATTTCGATCTTCTTGCCTGCCTGATAG
The DNA here is from genome assembly GCA_947386115.1 of uncultured Muribaculaceae bacterium. Taxonomy (GTDB): domain Bacteria; phylum Bacteroidota; class Bacteroidia; order Bacteroidales; family Muribaculaceae; genus JAAVFS01. The sequence goes on along the minus strand of CANDNO010000026.1, from coordinate 18,051 downwards.
AGGGCGTTGCGGGTCTGGGCGTAAAGCTGTGCGATGTTGCTTTCGCCGGCCTCGGCTGTGGCTTTCTCCATAGCGATGGCGCCGCGAAGCAGGGCGTGGATATCAAATCCGGCAACAGCGATGGGCAGGAGTCCTACGGGGGTGAGCACTGAGAAACGGCCACCTACATTGTCCTCGATGACGAATGTCTTGTAACCTTCCTCGGTGGCGAGCTGGCGCAGGGCGCCGCGCTTTGCGTCGGTGATGGCAACGATGCGCTTCGAGGCCTCGGCCTTGCCGAGCTGCGACTCGAGCTGCTCTTTGAGCAGGCGGAAGGCGATAGCGGGCTCGGTTGTTGTGCCCGACTTCGATATTACGATGATGCCGTATTTCTTGCCGGCAAGATACTGCTGGAGTTCATATAGATAGTCCTCGCCGATGTTCTGTCCGGCAAAGAGGATGGGTGTATTTTTGGGGTCAGCCACATAGGGTGCGAACGAGTTGCTCAGGGCCTCGATGACGGCTTTTGCGCCGAGATAGCTGCCGCCAATGCCTATGGCTACGACTACCTCACAGTCGCGACGCAGCTGTGCGGCGGTTGCTGCGATATCGTCGAGAAGCGATGCGGGGGTGTCGGTGGGAAGTTTTACCCATCCCAAGAAGTCATTACCGGCACCGGTGCCATTGTTGAGATGTCCGATGGCAGTAGCTGCGGCTCCCTCGAGAGCGTCGACAGTGGCGCGTGTAATGCCTGCTCCGAGAGCCTGCTCAATGTTCAGTTTTACTTGTTCCATAATAGTATTATTTAGAGCTTTTTAATTGGATATTTTACTATACGAGATGTGCCACGAGCGACTCGCGGTCGCCGGGGAGGAGGTCGATTACCGGGACTTCGATCATGGTGTAGCAGCCGGGCTGCTGGCGCATGGCGGCACGGGCCGTACCTACCAGAATCTGTGCCGTGAGCGCGGGGTTGTTGATGGCCATCGTGAACTCGAAGCGCTGCGAGTGGGTGCGGCCCGACACGCCCTTGCGGGTCATGTGCACGCCGTGGCCCATGTCCTTGACCGCATCGACCGAGTCGACCTCGATAACATGGGTCTCGTCGCTTGCAAAGTAGGGATCGGCCTTGATGGCTGCGGCAACCTCATCGAGTTTGGCACCGGGTTCAAGCTCGACATAGACCATGCGGCGATGTATTCCGGTACCCAACGGGATTGTCATCGAGAGGGCGTTCTTGACGCCTGCCTTTGACTTGACACACACGGTGTGGCCCATGCTCATGCCGGGGCCGAAGTTGGTGTATGTCAACCCCTTGGGAGCAGCAGCCTCGAGGAGCGCGCGTACTATCGAGTCGCTGCCCGGGTCCCAGCCGGCCGAGATTATGGCTACAGTACCATGCTCGCGGGCCACCTTGCCCAGGTCGCGGCGCAGAGCGGGAATGAGCGAGTGGATGTCGAAGCTGTCGACCGTGTTTATTCCCATGGCAAGATAGCGCTCGGCGTGAACCTGCACTTCACGGGTGGGTGTGCACAGTATGGCTACATCCACCTTGCCCAGCTCGGCAATATCGGTCACCACTTTGTAGGGTGCCAACTCGGCCGGATTATTGTTGACACTGCGGCGCACTACACCGGCTATCTCAAAGTCGGGAGCCTCGAGCAGAGCGTCGAGCACAAACCGGCCAATGTTGCCATATCCTACGATGGCTGCACGTATTTTGTTCATTTTCAAATCTTTTTTATCGATTTATACCAATGCCTGGGTATCGCGGGCAATCATGAGCTCCTCGTCGGTGGGGATAACGCACACCTTCACACGCGAAGATGGAGTCGATATGATAGCCTCCTCGCCGCGCACTGTGGCATTGTAGGCCTCATCGATCTCAACACCCATGAATGCAAGGGGACGACACACGTTGGAGCGAACGCCTGTCTGGTTCTCGCCTACACCGCCGGTGAAGACGATAATGTCGACACCACCCATCTCGGCTGCATAAGCGCCGATGTACTTGGTGATGCGCTGTTCATACATGTCGAGGGCCATCTTGGCACGCTCGTTGCCGGCGTTGACAGCGGCCTCGATCTCGCGCATATCGCTTGAAATCTCGCTCACACCGCCCATGCCGCTCTCTTTGTTGATTACGCGCTGCATGTCGTCGGCGGTCCAGTTGTATTTCTTCATGAGGAAAGCGAGAGCACCGGGATCGACATCGCCCACGCGGGTACCCATCATGAGACCCTCGGTGGGAGTGAGACCCATCGATGTGTCAACGCTCTTGCCGTCGAGGACTGCGGTTATCGAGCCGCCGTTACCCACGTGGCAGGTGATGATTTTAGTGCCCTTGATATCGATGCCGAGGAACTCGCACACGCGCTGCGAGACGTAACGGTGGCTGGTGCCATGGAAGCCATAACGGCGAACGCCGTCTTTCTCGTAGAACTTGTAGGGAAGAGCATACATGTAGCTCTTGGCGGGCATAGTCTGGTGGAAAGCGGTGTCGAACACTGCTACCTGCTTGATGCCGGGAAGTACAGCCTCGATAGCCTCGATGCCGGTAACATTGGCGGGATTGTGCAGGGGAGCGAGGTCGTAGCAGTCCTTGACCTGCTGGAGCACCTCGTCGTTGATAAGGACGCTCTTGTTGAACTTCTCGGCACCATGCACGACGCGGTGACCAACGGCGTCGATCTCGCTGTAGCTCTTGATGCAGCCTACAGTGGGGTCGGTAAGGTTGGCCAAAATAGCCTCGACGGCACCCTTGTGGTCAACGAGACCCAGGGGCTGGATTACCTTTGTACCGTCGGCTTTCTTGTATTTCAGGAAACCGTCGGCGAGGCCTATTTTCTCTACTCCACCCTCGGCAAGGGTATTATCGTTGTCGGTATCGATGAGTTTGTATTTGACCGAACTGCTACCACAGTTCAAAACTAAGATTTTCATTGCTTTTGATTAATAGTTATTCGAAATTCCTGATTATAGTTAGGCTTTAAGACCTATTGCCTGGTTGCAGGTCATGATGATGGTCTTGTAGATATCCTCGGGGAAACAGCCGCGCGACAGGTCGTTGACCGGAGCGGCAAGACCCTGGAGCACAGGGCCCACTGCCTCAACACCGCCAAGACGCTGCACAAGCTTATAGGCGATATTGCCCACCTCGAGCGACGGGAAAACAAGAACATTGGCGCGACCGCTCAGGGGCGAATCGGGAGCCTTGGAGCTGCTCACGCCGGGAACGATGGCGGCATCGGCCTGAAGCTCGCCGTCGATGATAAGGCCGGGCTGCATCTCGCGTGCGATCTTGGTGGCCTCGATTACCTTGTCGACACGCTCGTGGTGAGCGCTACCCTTGGTCGAGAAGCTGAGCATAGCCACTCGGGGCTCGATGCCGGCGATATCGCGGGCGGTCTGGGCAGCCGATACTGCAATCTGGGCGAGCTCGGGAGCGGTAGGATCAGGCACAACGGCACAGTCGGCAAACACCATCACGCCGTCGGTACCGAAATTCAGTCCCTTGGGGAGGAGCATGATGAAAGCGCCCGATACGACGCTTATGCCCGGCTGAGTCTTAATAACCTGGAACGCAGCGCGCAACACGTTACCTGTCGTGTTCATGGCGCCGGCTACCTGGCCGTCGGCATCACCGGCCTTCACCATAAGGCAACCGAGGTAGAGAGGGTTGGCCGTGGTAAGGCGAGCCTCTTCCATCGTGATGCCTTTCTTCTTGCGAAGCTCGAAGAAGAGGGGGGCGTAGCGGTCGATGACAGCTTCGTCGGCCGGATTAACGATGGTAGCCTTGGCTATATTGTCAAGCTTCAACTCGCCGGCGAGGCGCAGAATCTCCGCGGGATCACCTATCAGAATAACTTTAGCTATGCCGTCGGCAATGATTCGGTCGGCAGTAGTGAGAGTACGGGGTTCAGTTCCCTCGGGAAGCACGATGCGCTGCACGTTTTCCTTGGCGCGTCGTGTCATCTTTTCAAAGAGTTCCATATCGATATGTTAGGATTATATTATTGACTGTATATAGTACGTTACGAAACGCAAAGTTACCTATTTTTCAGAATCTTCGGTTAACATATCGTTTAAATTTTGTTGAAATCCCGTTAAAAAAATTCCCCGATAAAAAAATAAGCCCGAATGCGGTATGCACTCGGGACATTCTTGGTGGGCGCTGAGGGATTCGAACCCCCGACCCTCTGCTTGTAAGGCAGATGCTCTGAACCAGCTGAGCTAAGCGCCCTTTCTCGCTGAAAGCGTTGCAAAGGTACGGACTTTTTTTGAATCTGCAAACTTTTTCCGAAAAATTTTCAAATTCCCTGCAAAAACTTGCTTTTTTGGCCTGCGCCACCTGTCTGTTTTTACGCTCCGGGAGTTCAGCGGGCGTCATTCTGCTCCTCGCGTATGAGCAGCAGAGTGTCGCCCGGGTGCAGGCGGCGTGTACCGTTGGGCACGATATAGCTTGTGCCGCGGCGCACCATCATCACGAGCGTTCCCTCGGGCAGTTTGATATCGCGCAGGGTGTTTCCGGCTGCGAGTTGCTCGGGCGTGAGCGTCACGGTGTGCAGCGTCGTGGGGAGATTGTCGGCCAGATCCACGCCGAAACTGTCGGCCGTATCCTCACTGTCGGCATCGGTGAGTCCCAGCTTGTCGGCGCTGTATATGACCGTCGTTCCCTGCACGAGCAGCGAGAGCAGGGTCACAAAAAACACGACATTGAAAATCTGCCCCGCCCCCTCGATATCGGCTATCACCGGGTAGGTGGCAAAAATGATAGGCACGGCACCGCGCAGTCCCACCCACGATACAAACAGGCGGCTACGCAAGTCGATACGGCCGAAGGGCGCCAACGAAAGCATCACACTGAGCGGTCTTCCCGCCAGAATCATGAACGCTCCAATGAGCAGCGACACGGGAGCCACATCGAGCATCTCGCCGGGGTTCACGAGCAGTCCGAGCATCAGGAACACCACGATCTGTGACAGCCACGTGAAACCGTCGACAAACTTAACTATACCGCGGCGGTTGGGCAACGAGGTATTACCCAGAAAGATACCCAGAATATATACAGCGAGATAGCCGTTGCCCTGAAGGTCGCTCGTGAGCGAGAACGTAAGGAACACCGAGCCGAGTATCATGATCGTGAGCATTGCTGTCGACTGGCTCGCATCCTCGCCACCCTGTCGACGGCTCATGTTCACATAGGCACGCGCAAGCCAGCGGGCGGCATATCCCATCACGAATCCCATCGCTGCGCCCACGCCAAACTGCAACAGCAGCTGCATCACGATACCGCCGGCGCTGACCGATTCGCCCGGCGTTAAAGCCGTAATCAACACGATGGTTAGCATATAGGCCATAGGATCATTCGAGCCACTCTCAAGTTCGAGCATAGGGCGCAGATTATTCTTCAGCCCCACATGCCGGCTACCGAGAATACCGAACACCGACGCCGAGTCGGTCGACGACATCGTAGCCGCCAGCAGCAGAGACGGCACCAGCGCAAAATGAATGTTGGTCCACGACATACCCGACAGCCACCATATAAACAGGCCCGTAAACAGAGCCGTAAGGCACACACCTACAGTCGACAGCACCAGTCCCGGAACAATCACAGGCCTGATAGCCCGATAACTCGTCGACAGGCCGCCCGAAAAGAGAATCACACACAGAGCAATCATACCCACAAACTGGGCCGAATGCATATCGTTGAAATGAATACCGAGGCCGTCACAGCCAAACCCCATGCCCACGAGCAGGAAGATCAACAGCAACGGGAGTCCCACACGATAGCTCAGCTTGCCTATCAGCACGCCCGCTATAAGCAGCGTCGACCCCACGGCCAGTATGTTTTCGGATGTAATAATGCTCATAATTGCACAAAGATACGAATAAGTCGAGCGCAAAAACAAATTTATTTGGTTTTGCCGAGCGAAAGTATCTAAGACGTAGTCAACGATACGAAAAATAGTCTTATCTTTGCCGAAACATTATATCATACAACAGTATCATGAAATACATTTCACTCATCACGTTATCTCTCGCCTTGGGACTGACCGCCCAGGCCGCCAACAACCTGAAAGTATATCAGGCCGACGACTCGACCGCCGTGCGCGCCGTGGGCCGCACCGAAGTTCTCCCCGATGGCGGGGGCGTGCGCTTCGACTGGAGCGGAACCTATTTCGAAACCATGCTCGACGGGCGCGAGCTGAAACTACGCCTTAGCGACACCCGCAAGAGCTATTTCGACGTCACCGTCGACGGCCGCCCTACCGGAAAATTCAAAGCCGCCTCCAACGACACCATCGTCACCGTAGTGGAGGGTCTGCCCCGCGGCACCCACAACATAGCGATAAAAAAGCGCACCGAGGGTGAGACAGGCACCACAACGTTCCACGAATTCATCCTGCCACGCGGCGGGTCGATGACCGCCACCGAGCCACGCTCCCGCTTCATCGAGTTCATAGGCAACTCCCTGTCGGCCGGCTTCGGCACCGAAGGACTCGACCGCTCCGAACCATTCACACCCGAGAGCGAGAACTGCAATCTCGCCTACTCCACCATCATACCCCGCTACTTCGACGCCGACTATGCCATCATAGCCCACTCGGGCCGCGGAGCCGTACGCAACTACGGCGACTCGGTGCGCGTATCGGAGGTATCGATGAAACACAAGTACCTGCAGACACTCGACGAGGACACACTCTCACGCTGGAACTTCGAAGCCTACCGTCCCGACCTCGTAGTCATCAACTTAGGCGCCAACGACTTCTCGACCGAGCCCCATCCCTACCGCGCCGAGTTTGTCGACTCCTACACCGAAATCCTTAAAAACATATTCGACAAATACGGCAACGACATCAAAGTGCTCTGCGTGATACCCTACGCCGTGTCGGCCCCCGTCGAGAGCTACTACACCGAGGCAATCGCAAAATTCGACACACCCAACATACGCCTCATACGCATGCCCACCGACTACCTTAACGCCACCACCGACCGTGGCGCCGTATGGCACCCCAACCACAACGGCCAAAAGAAGATGTCAATGATGCTCATCCCCTACATCGCCACCATGATGGACTGGCCCCTCACCGACAAAGTCATCGAATAATCCCCGCCGGGCCATAATACTCTGATAAAGAATTATGAGGCTGTGTCGTAATCACGTTTTACGGCACAGCCTCATTACTATTTAAACAAGTATCAGGTATTCAGAGGGGGGATTAGCAGTGTTTCTGGGTGGCGTGGTTGCAGATGGCTTGGGTCTCGGCGGCTTCGACTTCATCTTCGGTGGGGGTGTAGTCGGCTTTCCACTTGGATACTTCCCATGGTTTGCGGCCTTCTATCTGCCAGTCGAAGGGGTAGAAGTGGGCGTTGGGGTTACGCCACGAGGGTTTGCGTTTAGAGTAAACCCACAGCGGGAGCGCTACAAAGATGCCGACGCCTATTACAATTATACCTATATAGACGATGGGGCTGCCGGTAGAGATCTGGGCGGGGGGCAGGTAGCTGAGTACCAGGGCAAGCAGTGCGCCAAGAATTCCTATCGCACAGACGAGATATTCGCCAAACTTTCCGCCGGGCACCTTGAAGCCGCGAGGCTTGTCGGGTTGTGTGCGGCGCAGGCGTATGAATGCTCCGTAAATCATCAGCACCATGATGAGGTAGATGATGGTTGCCATCTGTGACATTATCTGATAGGCCGACTCTACGGTAGGAAGCACTATCACTACGAGGCTGAGAATGGTAACAAAGGCTCCTTCGATCAACAGTATCGACTTGTTGACGCCGTTCTTGTTGACTTTCTGCAGCGACATGGGGAGATAACCCGACTGTGCAACTGCCATAAGGCCGGTGGCGGGACCGGTAACGAGGGCGCTCACCTGTCCGATGACTCCAAACATGATGAAGACTGCCATCACGTTGCCGAGCCATGCGAGGTCAAAGCTGGCCCACAGGGCGTTATAGGCTACAAGCAGCGATTGCAACAGGTTGATATTCTGCGAGGGAATCACGAGTCCTATCACGAGCGTGCCGAGGGTGTAGACGGCTACGATAACTATGATGGCGATGAACACGGCGCGGGGGAATTCCTTGGCGGGGTTTTTCATATCGTTGATATGCACCGCCTGTATCTCCATGCCGCCGTAAAAAAGGAATATCGACGCTGCGAGTACGATAGTGCTCAGATGAGAAAAATCGGGGAAGAAAGGCACGTCGGCCAGTGCGATAGGTTTACCGGAGCACACATATATCACGCCGAGCACGAGCAGTATCGCGCCGGGGATGATGGTGCCGAACAGTCCGCCCATGGTGCTGAGCTTGTTGGCCGATTTCTGACCGCGGAATGAGTTGAGTGTCGCCAGCCAGTAGACTGCGAGCGCTATGACAAGCGTGTAAACCTTGTTGGATGCAAGCCGCTCGTCGAAGCTCTCGGGCCAGAATATGAACGCGAGCGATACGGCTCCGAACATAAGCACGGTGGGGAACCAGAATATGATTGTCTGCCACTCGAGATACATCGCCGTCCAGCCCCATCGGGGGCCAAAGGCTTCTGATACCCAGCGGTAGAGACCTCCCGACTTGGTATAGGTCGATGCGAGCTCGGCACACACAAGCGAGAATGGCAGCAGGAACACTACAGCTGCCAGTATATAATAGAATGTGGACTGCGTGCCGAACTTTGCCTCACTCGGCAGTCCGCGTAGACTCAGGATGGAGGTGATGATCATTATCGCCATCGCGATCATGGTCAGAGACCCCTTGGCTGTCGATGATATTTTTTTTCGACCTGATTTTGTCACCTCGGGTTCGGGTGGCAGTGCTGTCTTCTTGCTCATAAACAATAGTTTTAATTCGGCCTAAATAATAATGTAGGGACATCGCCTCGCGATGTCATGCAGATGCGATGCCCCTACAATTAATTCTCTAATGCGCGGGGATTATTCACCGGCCGGGAAAGCCTGTGCGATACGTGTACCTACCTTGTAGTGTACGCCGGGCTGGGCTGTGATGCTAACGTTCGACGCGCGCTCGAATACCATTACGATGTCCGATCCACCAAACTGGAAGTAGCTGATTTCCTCACCCTTGCGCAGTGTGGTACCTTCCTCGGCAGTAACGATAATCGATGATACCTGGGCCATACCCATAGGCAGAACGGCAACTTTACCGATGGCCGACTGGATGACGATAAGACCACGTGTCTGCAAGAACTGATATCCGGCCTCGTCAAGAGCGGTAAGCTTGCGGCGTACGATCTTTACACGTCCCTTTTCGTCGCCCTCGATAGGCTCGGTGGTAACGCCAAGCCATGTGGCGCCCTGGATCTCGCGGGCTTCAAGTACCTTGCCGCCTACAGGTGCGTGCTGGCGGTGATAGTCGGTAGTATTCAGGAACTGGTGGATCCAGATACCGCCTTTGAAATCATCCTTGTACTTACTGCCCTGAAGCAGCTCTTCGATGCTCCATTCGAGGCCTTTGACATTTACCTGTGACTCGGCATTCACCTCCCACTGACCGTCGTTGGTTGAGTCGGCCGGTGATGTAATCACATGGTCGTCGTTGATAGCTGCGATAGGACGATAGCCGGGTTTCACGCTGCGGGCAAAGAACTGGTTGAATGTCTTCCAGCCGCCCATGGGCATTTCATAGTCGCCCATGTTGTAACGAGGAGCATCATAGTATGATTTCACGGCCTCGTCGTTAAGCGACTCGGGGGTATCCATCCACTGGCCCAGAGAGATTACAAACTTACGCATCCACTTGCTGAGCGGTGTGAGCTCGGGCATAACGTTGTCCTTGAGCTTGCTGGGGATGATAGGTGTCTGCAGTTCCTTGACAGGGCTCTGGTCGAGCAGGAAATAGAACATTGTCACGTGCTGGTAGACGATGTCACCCTCGGGGTCCTCTTTAGGCACCCAGTGGAGGTTTGACTCCAACCAGTCAAAATAGTCGTCAAGAGTCTTGATGGGTTCGTATTCAATTGTATTCAGAGCATGACAGTTGTCAAGTGCCTTCTGGAATTTATCGCGCCAGCCGTTTTTCTCGATCAGGTCGAGTAACTCCTGTACTACAGGAGAATAAGTTTTAGTTGCCATTTGTGTGTGTTTTAAGAAGTTGTATTATTATTTATTTGTTTTTCTCGACTTCGTCGCGGGCGGCGAGCACGCATGTAATTACGTGATCCATCACGGCGGGGTTGTTGTAAACGTTCATAGGATAGGTCTTGAGGGCATATACCGTACCCTCGGGGTCGCTGCCGTCTTCGTTCCACGATGCGGTCCTGAAGCCGGTGCTGTAGGCGATGTGGGGTGTGGGCTTGCCGTTGATCTTGTGACCCTGCATGTACCACTCGAACATTTTCTCGCCCACGGCCTGCTGGAAGCGGTTGTTGGCGATAAGGTCGGAACGGTAATTGCGGTCGTTGAGCTCTCGGTCAAACTGCTCGCGTGCATCGGTTCCCTTGGGGTAGACTCGGAACAGGGTGATGAAGCCGGTATCGTCGGCATCGGCCATCACCATGTCTATCTGGCGCTCGACGAGCGAGTCCATGTACAGACGCACCTCGAGGATGCCGCCCAAAACGGCCTGCAAGCCCTCGATACCGAGATATTTGAGCGTAGCCCAGCCGGCCATCGAGCCTGCTGCCGAACGCGATACCTCCAGCGTGTAATACATAGGGTTGTAAGGGGTAACCTCCTGCAGGTAAGCGTACGAGCCACGGCGCATGAGATTCTCGAACTCGGCAGCGTCCTTGTACAGGAAACAGCTGCTGATGTAGGGCGAGAAGCCGAATTTATGGAAATCGATACCTACGGCATCGGCATAGTGTATACCCTTGATCTCGTCATAGTTTTTCTTGATTACCTTGAGGGCATCGGGCGAGAAGCCGAGCGGGTTCTTCTCGAAATCGTAGTCGCGGAACACCTGCCATGACCAGCCACACACGGCGTCGGCATAAAGCACTGCCTTGCCGTAGCCTGCGGGGTTGGGATACTTGTCGAGCAGACGGCGCACGTCGGCGATGGGGTCGAACACGCTCGCATCGGTCGTACCCATGGTACATACCACCTCAATAACAGGAATGCCCTTCGCGGTCAAGTCCTTAAGGGTTGCCTCGAGCGCTACGAGATCCATCTTGTTGTTGCCGGGGTCGGTCGGAATCACGACGACGTTGTCCATGCCGAGGCCGGTCCAGTCGGTAGCATTCTGGCGGCAGTAGTGTGCCTGACCCGAAACGAGGACCTTGCCGTCGATGCGCACACCCTTTTCGCGCGAGCCGGGAAGGACGCGCGTGATGGCATATTTCAAACCGTAAAGCCATGCGCCCGAGCCACCGTAGGTGTAGACAGCTCCGGCCTTAGTAGGCTCCCAGCCAAAGAGATCGGCAAGCATGCCGCCACTCTCGAGCTCGGCCTTGTGAACGTTCCAGGCATACTCGCCCTCGATGATATTGGGCGCAAAGATAAGCGGCAGCATCGACGCGATGATGCTCGCATTGTTGGGCTGCGGCTACACGTTTGACATCGTGAGCGGGCTCGAGACATCGGGCATGCCGTTGAATAGCTTCACGCAGTCGGCCACTACATCGTCGAGCGATGATGACTTCTCGGGAATCTTACAGTTCTTAACTCCCGGATATGTGTAATCGAGTCGGGAACTCTTACCGAGGAAAGCCTTGCCGTCGGGGCCGGCAGGACGCAGTTCGTCGATCATCTCGACAGCCTTTTTCATCTGTGCGGCGAGACGGTCGCTTCCTCCTTTGTATGGTGCGGGAAAATCTTCATCGAGTTGTTTACGATAGGTTGCCCAGCGGGGAGCATTGCCGAGAATCTTTCCATCGGTGTCCCAGATTTCTTTGTGGTTTGAAGTATTAGCCATGATTTGTGTGTTTTTGTATGTTCAGTATATTTATAACAAAACTACATGTTTTTTGTTAGAGGTAAAATGATAATGATTAAGAGCCGGTTCGCAAAGAAACGGCATCACAAGCCATTTTTGGCTAAAAAACACTGTTGTAAAACACAGTTTGGGGCGCGACGCGATAAAAATGTGAAAAAACTCATTTTTTTTAATAAAAAAGTGTTGTACGAGTAAAATATTCCGTATATTCGCTATTGTTAAGCAAACGCAACCGTAACTTAGAGCATACTCTCTCTCCACGACAGCTTGGACCTTACGAAGAAAGGTTGTCGTGTTTAATTATACCTGTGAAATAACTATAACAAACTAAATATTTTATATAATGAGTTACCTTAAATTTGATAAGAACCTCATGATTAACCTCGAGCAGTCGCTCCCCAAGGAGATGCTGCGCACTAATCAGGCCGGTGCTTATCATTGCACGTCGATAGTGGACTGCAATACGCGCAAACAGCATGGTCTGCTCGTGATGCCTCTGAGCCACAAGGATTATCGACCCCACGTGCTGCTGTCGTCGCTCGACGTGACGGTTATCCAGCACGGCGCCCCCTTCAACCTCGGGCTTCACCGCTACAGAGGGGGAGTTTACAGTCCCAACGGCCACAAGTACATACGCGAGTTTGACTGCGAGAGCGTTCCCCGCACCACCTACCGCGTGGGCGGCGTAATCCTCACGAAGGAGAAAATCTTCATTTCGAAGGAAAACCGTCTCCTCATACGCTACACACTCGTCGACGCCCACTCGGCCACGACACTGCAGTTCCGCCCCTTCCTGGCATTCCGCGACAGCAACGAGCTGTGTGTCGAGAACACAGCGCTCAACGCCGAGTGTCCCGAAGTAAACAACGGCGTGGCATCATGCATGTATCCCGGCTACCCCACACTGTACATGCAGTTCAGCCGCAAGCCCGAGTGGCACTACGACCCCCACTGGTACAAAGACATAGAGTATGTCAAAGACCTCGAGCGCGGCGTCCCCTATACCGAGGACCTGTGGGTGCCCGGCTACTTCTCGGTGCCCATCAAGAAAGGCGAGTCGATCATCTTCTCGGCCGGCATCGACGAGGTGTCGCCCCGCAGCCTCAACAAGATGTACGAGAACGAGATAGCAAGCCGCACGTGCCGCACGAGCTTCTACAACTGCCTGAAGAACTCGGCCAAGCAGCTCTACCTCGTGGACGGCGACAAGGAATACATGCTCTCGGGCTATCCCTGGGGCACCGTGCTGGCGCGCAACACGTTCATGTCTCTCCCCGGCAACACCCTCGCCATAGGACACCGCCAGGATTTTGAAATAATAATGGACACTGCTTCACGCGCCCTGCTGGCATTCATGGCCACAGGCGAGAAGAGCAACCGCATACACGGCATCGACCTCCCCGACATACCCCTGTGGGCTCTGTGGGCTGTACAGCAGTATGCCAAGATGGAGGGCATCGACAACGCCCGCGAGCGCTATGCCTCGCTGGTAACCGAGATTCTTGACTATATCCTCGACGGCCGCCACCCCAACCTGTTTGTGCTCGACAACGGCCTCATCTCGACCGACGGCTCACACGTGCCGGCATCGTGGATGAACTCGGTGTGGGACGGACGCCCCGTAGTACCCCGCTCGGGAATGCTTGTTGAGTTCAACGCCCTGCTTTACAACGCCCTCATGTTCGGCGCCGGACTCATCGAGACCAACGAGGCCCTCGCTCCCAACCGCGAGCGCTGGCTCGGCCACGCCGACAAGATGAAGCAGCCCTTCGTCGACACGTTCCTCAACGAGAGCGGCTACCTCTATGACTATGTCGACGGCAACTACGCCGACCCGTCGGTGCGCCCCAACATGGCTATCGCAATAGGCCTTGACTACTCGCCACTCGACCGTCGCCAGCGCAAAGGCGTTCTCGACGTCGTTACCCGCGAGCTTCTCACGCCCAAGGGACTGCGTTCGCTCTCGCCCCGCAGCTACGGCTACCGCCCGTTCTACCTCGGCTCGCCCCAGGAGCGCGAGCTTGCCCTACACCAGGGCCCCGCACGCCCATGGCTCATGGGATTCTATGCCGAGGCCTACCTGCGCGTGTTCGGCATGAGCGGAGTGAGCTACATCGACCGCATGCTCATAGGCTTCGAAGACGAGATGTCACAAGGCTGCATAGGCTCGCTCTCGCAGCTCTACGACGGCAACCCGCCATTCCAGGGTCGCGGCGCCATAAGCCATGCAACGAATATCGCCGAGGTGCTTCGCACACTCTACACCCTAAAGAAATATAGACAATAAGCCATGAAAGCATTAATGTTCGGGTGGGAGTTCCCGCCTCACATCTTAGGTGGTCTCGGTACCGCCAGCTACGGTCTCACAAAGGGAATGTGGGAGTGTGGCGATATGGATATCACATTTGTAATTCCCAAGCCTTTCGGCGACGAGGACAAGAGCTTTGCCAAGATCATAGGAGCATCGCAGACACCCGTCGTGTGGAAAGACGTACCATACGATTATGTCGAGAGCCGCATAGGCAAGGTCATGGACCCGCAGGAGTACTTCCGCCTCCGCGACCACATCTATGCCGACTTCAACTACATGCGCACCAACGACCTGGGCTGCATCGAGTTCTCGGGACGTTACCCCGACAACCTGCTCGAGGAAATCAACAACTACTCGATCGTAGCCGGAGTCATAGCCCGCACCGAGGAGTTTGACGTAATCCACTCCCACGACTGGCTCACCTACCCCGCCGGCATCCACGCCAAGCAGGTCACCGGCAAGCCCCTCGTGATCCACGTGCACGCCACCGACTATGACCGCTCGCGCGGCAACGTCAATCCCACCGTGTTCAGCATCGAGCGCGACGGCATGATTCACGCCGACCACATCATCACCGTGAGCAACCTCACCCGCCGCACGGTCATCGAAAAATACGGCATAGACCCCGCCAAGGTAACCACCGTCCACAACGCCGTAGTACCCCTGAGCGAGGAGCTGCTCAACGCCCACGCCCCCAAGCCCAAGGAGAAAGTGGTGACATTCCTTGGACGTATCACCATGCAGAAAGGCCCCGAATACTTCGTTGAAGCCGCCGCCAAAGTGCTCAAGAACAACCACAACGTGCGCTTTGTGATGGCCGGCAGCGGAGACATGATGGACAAGATGATCACACTGGCCGCCGAACGCGGCATCGCCGACCGCTTCCACTTCCCGGGATTCCAGAAGGGCAAGCAGGTCTACGAGATGCTGTCGGCAAGCGACGTATACGTGATGCCCTCGGTTTCAGAGCCATTCGGCATCTCGCCGCTCGAAGCCATGCAGATGGGAGTTCCCTCCATTATCTCGAAACAGAGCGGATGCGCCGAGATTCTTGACAATGTCATCAAGACCGACTACTGGGACATCGACGCCATGGCCGACGCCATCAACTCGATAGTAACCTATCCCGCCATGTACAACCAGCTGCGCGAGGACGGCCTCGCCGAGGTCGCACAGATCACCTGGGACAAGGCCGGAGCCAAAGTCATCGACATCTACAAGAAGGTGCTCAACCAATAAATTCACCCAATACGTTAACAAGCAAAATACACCATACTACAATGAAAGCCATCTGTTTTAATTTTCAGATTCATCAGCCGTTCCGCCTCAAGAGATACCGTTTCTTCGACATAGGCAATGACCATTACTATTATGACGACTTTGCCAACGACGACATCATAAGCCGCGTGGCCGAGCGCAGCTATATACCCGCAGCACGCACCCTGCTCAACATGATCAACGAGCCCGGCAGCAAGTTCCGCTGCTCAATCTCCGTCACCGGCGTCGCACTCGAGCAGTGCGAGCAGTACGTGCCCGAGCTCATCGACCTGCTCAAGCAGCTCGCCGCCACCGGCAAGGTAGAATTCACCGCCGAGACCTACGCCCACTCGCTCGCATCGCTCATTGACCCCGACGAGTTTGCCAACCAGGTACGCGTTCACAGCGAGAAAGTTAAAGAGCTGTTCGGCGTCACCACCAAAGTGCTCCGCAACACCGAGCTCATCTACTGCGACGACCTCGCACCCCAGATTCTCGCAATGGGCTTCAAGGGCGTAATCACCGAGGGCGCCAAGCACATCCTCGGCTGGAAATCACCCAACTACATCTACACCGCCGCATCGGCACCCAAGCTCAAGATCCTGCTCAAGAACTCAAAACTCAGCGACGACATCTCGTTCCGCTTCTCCAACTACGACTGGAGCGAATATCCCCTCACAGCCGACAAGTACATCTCATGGATCGCCGACACCCCCCGCGAGGAACAGATCGTCAACCTCTCGATGGGACTCGAGACATTCGGCGAGATGCAGCCCGCATCGAGCGGCATCTTCCAGTTCCTCGAAGCCCTTCCCCGCTTCGCAGCCGAGCGCGGCATCGAGTTCCTGACACCCAGCGAGGCTATCGCCAAGATCAAGCCCGTGGGCGAGCTCAGCGTCATGCACCCCATCTCGGGCGCCGACGAAGCACGCGACACATCGGCATGGCTCGGCAACAAGCTCCAGAACGAAGCCTTCAACAAGCTCTACTCAGTAGCCGAGCGCGTACGCCTCTGTGACGACCGCCGCCTCAAACAGGACTGGTACTACCTCCAGGCCAGCGACCACCTGTACTACATGTCGACCAAACACATGGCCGACGGCGCCGTACACTCACACTTCAGCCCCTACGAGACACCCTTCATGGCATTCACCAACTACATGAACGTCCTGGCCGACTTCATCGTACGCGTTGAAGAGCAGTACCCCATGTCGATCGAGAACGAAGAGCTCGGATCGCTCCTCACCACCATCCGCAACCAGGCCGACGAGATCGAGACCCTCAACAAAGAGCTCGCATCGATACGCCGCGACGAGGAGCACCGCGACGAGGAACACCGCCTGCGCGAAGCCAAAGCCGCCGAGCCCGCCAAAAAGCCCGCAGCCAAGAAAGCCCCGGCCAAGAAACCCGCCGCAAAAAAAGCTGCCGCCAAGAAAGACTGATTCCACCCGGTCCCCCCAATAAAAGCGGGCCCTGCCGATCAACTCGACAGGGCCCGCTTTTTATATTTACGATGACTATTCAGCTACATAGCCGTCGGCAGCTGCTCGCTCAGTGATGTGCTTGATGCGAGCCTGGGTATCGGGGTGAGATGAGAACATCTTGGCTACGGCCGACTGTTTGACTCCGCTCTGCTGCTCCATGTTGAGCATTTTCTCAAATGCGCGGGCCATACCAAGAGGATTACGGCCATTCTGAACAAGGAAGTCGTAGCCGCAGTCATCGGCTTCATTTTCCTGTTTCTGCGAATACTTGGCATTGATGAGCGATTCGCTCAACGATCCGAGCTGTGAGTCGGTGAGTGCAGCCACTTTTGAGCTTGATGCCGCGATAGCATCCTTGCAAGCGCCGGTGAGCAGCTGGTTTTTAAACGCATTTTTTGAGTGATGCTTGAGCACATGGCCTATCTCGTGGCCTATGACACCCATCAGCTCGTCGTCGTCCATCATGTCCATCAGTGACGAGAATACGCGCACACTGCCGTCGGGGCAAGCAAACGCGTTGACATCGATAACATGATACACTTTAAAGTTCAAAGGAATGCCATCGGCACTGGTTATACCATCGGTGAGTCGGCGAAGACGCTGTGTATAAGGGTCATCCTCGGGCAGCACAGGATTGTTCTTATCCATCCAGTCGACCGATTCCTTTACATACGAAGCCATCTGCTCGTCGGTGAGGGTCAATGCTTCTCCTACCTGTTTCAGTGCTTTAAGACCTCGTTTAACATTAAATTGTGCCTGCATGGGCATTACAGCAATCATACTTATGATTAATGCTGCAATTTTCAAAGTAATATGGGCATGAAAACGAAACGTACAACTGTGTAAAGCGTGCTTGAATGTGTAAACCATTGATATTACGATATATAAGTGTATGAGGTGGGAGAGAGGACAACAAAACGAAACGTACAAAAGGTTTAAGTTGGTTTAGTTTTGCTTTAAGAACGAGGGCAAAGTGTTTAAGCAGGTGTTTAATGCGGCTTTGCATCAGGTTTAATTTGCTTTAATCGCATGGGCGGTCAGGTGGCTTTTTAGGGGCTTTCTGGCCGCTTTCTTTTGTCTGGTGAGTACACCACTACAAACGAGCAATAACGGCGT
>CANDNO010000025.1 GCA_947386115.1 uncultured Muribaculaceae bacterium | reverse complement strand
GTGAACGGCGACTATAACTTCAAGGTGCTCGTGTCGGGCAACGAGAGCGGCGGTGCCGTTCAGGGTGTTCCCGTCTCGCTCACTGTCAGCGGCAATAAGCCCGAGATGGTAATGCCCAAGGTTGTCGACTTCGGCAGCCTCCTTGTGGGCCAGACCAAGACACTGACCGTCGAGGCATATAACCGTGGCTACGGCAGTTTCCGCGGCTCTAAATGGGGTGCAGGTCTCTACGATGACAACATCTCGACGACCAACGCCAACTTCAAGGGCCCCGACTACCTGCATCAGGGATTCCCCGCCCGCACATCGACCAAGGTTGATATCACCTTCGCTCCCGTCGAGGCCGGCGTTCATTCCGGTACCGTCGTGTTCACCGACGCCAACGGTGTTCAGGCCAAGGTAATCGTGCAGGGTTCTGCTACCGAGCCGGCCAAGCTGGCTATCGAACCGGCTGTCATCGACGCCGGCACTCTCACCGTGGGTGAGGAGCCCGTTGTGAAGAAATTCTCGATCAAGAACGAGGGCAAGTATCCTCTCGAATATGTGTTCCCGCGCTTCAGCGAAGAGTCGATCGACGGAGCCACTGCCGCCAACCACCGCTACGGTTATACCGTACAGTCAAACATCGAGGGTTACTCACCCTGCGAGTATGACGGCAACCCCGACCTCATCGGTGGCACCGACCTGTCGTCGAAGTTTGACGACAGCAACTACGTGAGCGATGCTATCTCTATTGGTTTCGACTTCCCCTATTATGGCAAGACCTACGACAAGGTCTACGTTACTTCCTACGGTGGACTGATGTTTGCCAAGAACGAGGGTATGTTCCGCAGCCCGCTCACCCCCGACTTTGCCGCTATCGCCGGTACAGGTCTCATCTCGGCCTACGGTTCGCAGCTCGTGATGAATCCGCAGTCGCGCGTCGAGTATGCCAAGCAGGACGGCAAGTTCGTTGTCAAGTTCATCAACGTTCTCGCCACTGTATATGATACCGAAAAGACCCCTGTATCGTTCCACATGACCCTCTCGGCCAACGGTGACATAGAGATATTCTATGACAACTATGAGTCGATGGGTGTGTTCCATAGCGGTTCTACACTCTTCTGCGGTATCAACGATCCCGAGCTGGCCGACGTCCTCACAATCACAAGTGCCGATATGGCCGACTACTGGGGCGACCTGGAACCCACGCCCGATAACAGCCGCTTCCGTCTCATCAACAGCGGCACGGCCGTGCGCTTCGAGGCTCCCAAACCCTTGTTCGTGACATCTTTGTCACAGCCTGCAGGTATGGTGCTTCCCGGCGAGAGCGTTGAGGTAGAGGCTACCCTGGCCGCCGACGCTACGATGTATGCCGGCGAGTCGTTCAACAATCTTGCTATAGTGACCAACGATCCCAAGCCCGCCCTGTCGTTCGTGCGCTTCGAGGCTGTTATTGCCGGCGACGAGCTCGTGGCCGTTGCAGCTCTTGAGAATGACAGCTACGACTTTGGCAAGGTGTTCCGCACATCGACCGTGCGCATCCCCGTCACAGTGAAGAATACCGGTAACGACGAGATGACAATAACCGCAGCCACAATGGCAGGCGGCAAGTTCACCGTGAACGCCGAGCTTCCCGTCAAGGTTGCAGCCGGCATGTCGAAGGATCTCATCATCGTCGTGCCCACCGATGTTGAAGGCGCTCTGAGCGACGTGCTCACCGTCGAGACCTCGGCCGGCACTCTCAAGGCCGATGTCAAGGGCGAGGTGATCGGTTGTCCCGGTCTGTCGCTCGATATCGAGTCTGTAACCGAGACCGTTGCCAGCGGCACACCTCTCGTTAAGACTCTTACCGTTACCAACGACGGCAATGAGGCTCTCACCTACTCGGTAAGCCCCAACGAGCTTGTGGCCCTTACCGTTCCCGAGCGCACGGAGTCGAAGACCGGCTACACCTACAGCTCGTCGCTCGACGATGACGCCGTCAAGTATGACTGGATCGACATCGAGACAACCGGCCTTGGCACACAGCTCAGCCAGAATTACTATCTGCAGCACGACTATGTAGAGGTAGAGTTGCCCTTCGAGTTCCCGTTCTATGGCAAGAAGTACAGCAAGATCTATATCTATAACACCGGTTTCGTTTCGTTCACACAGCGTCACGACGACAAGATGTGGCCCGAACCTCCGGCCGACTTCCCCGAGGGCTCGGTCTACAACAACATGATCGCTCCCTACTGGGGTCTTCACAGCATGGACCAGACCCGCACAGCCGGTACATATCACTATGTCACCGACGACCGTGTCATCATCTCGTTCATGGAATATGGCAACTCGATGAACTTAGGTGTATGCTTCCAGCTCATCATGGACAAGGACGGCAAGTTCAAGTTCCAGTATAAGGGCTACGACGAGAATGCCATCATCTTCTCTATATTCGGTCTCGCCGGCATCAGCAACGACGATTACAGCCAGTCGGTACGTCTGCCCGAGCGCATGATTGTCTTCAACCAGGCCGTTCAGTTCAAGCCTGTTGTCGAACTCACACTGCAGCCCGAGACCAGCGACGAGATAGTCCTTGACTTCGATACCAAGAAGATGGCAGGTGTCTACAACACCAACATCGAGGTTTCGAGCAACGTTCCCGGCAAGGAGAAAGTAGAGATACCCGTAGAGCTTACCATCACAGGTACCCCGGCTCCCGTATGGCCCGAGGATGTGACCGTAGAGCACACTATCTTCTACAACTCGACCGATATGACCGATCCCGCCGTGATGATGGGCGCCGGCCCCTACAGCGCTCAGTTCCAGATCGCCAACGAGGGTACTGCCGCTATCACCATCACCGGTGTAGAGGTTGACGGTCCTGTAATTGTCGACGATGATCCCGTTTGGGGCGGTACATTCCCCGTGTTCGAGTATCTGCTCGCTTATCTGCCCGAGACCGACATGTGGACCGGAGAGCCCACCGGCAATATGGCATGGGGTGTTTACTATCAGGAGCCGCTGGCAGTAGCCGAAACTCCCGTTCAGTTTGCTATCCCCATGACTATGAATCCCGAGTATAATGGCGTTCCCGGCGAGCACAACCTGCCCGTGACTATCCACTGGATGGATGCCGATGGCAACGAGTCGACCCACAAGTTCAATGTCAAGTTTGTCGTTACCGACTGTCCCGTTGCCGAGCTTGACAAGACCGAGATTTATGTCAAGGCAGCTTCAGACGACCATGTGGCCGACGAGACCGTGTCGCTGAGCAACACCGGCGAGTATCGCATGGACTATAGCGTCTACATCGATCCCACCGGCGTGGGCGAGCAGCCCGAGGAGCCCGACTGGGGCGGTGACATCGCACCCTGGAGCAACACTCTCACTGCCGAGAACCGTATCGTTCTGGCATCACGACTCACATCCAAGGTTAAGCCTTTGGACAAGAGCGAGAATGCGTTTGACTGTCCTCAGAGCTTCGAGTATCTTGACGCGCTCTATTACCCGGCCGGTCTCAGCACCGCAGCCTACAACTATGGCGCAGGCACTCTCTACGACAGCTATAAGGCTGCAACTTACTTTACCGCTCCTGCCGAGGGATTCAATATCTCTCACATCTATACCGCCATCACCATTGAGACCGCTACCAACATCGATGTAACTGTCGAGGTTGTGGCCGGTAATGACCCCGACGGTACAGTTGTCGCCAAGGGTAAGGTTCATATCGCCGAGCAGGCCGACCCGTCGATGGGACAGAACTTCATCATCCCGCTCGACCACAGCGTCTACATGAACCCCGGCGAGTCGTTCTACGTGGTTATCACCTATCCCGCCGGCGTAAGATATCCCTCATACCTCGTATCGAAGGAGGAGGGTTATATCGACAGCCGTTACATGGGATGGACCGAGGGCTACGGATGGTTTGACGTCGCTGCCGTATTCGAGGAGCAGTATGGCTCGCTCGGTTACATCATGACATGTATCGAGACTGTCAAGGGCGAGACCTGGGTGAAACTGCTCAACCCCGAGAGCGAGGGTAGCGTCGAGCCCGGCGAGAAGGTTGACTTCAACATCCGTCTCAGCGCCGCTTCGGCCCGTCTGGAGAAAGACAACAAGGCAATGCTCGTTATCAAGACCAACGACCCCGATGCTGCTGTCATCAACTTCCCGATCACACTCGACAAGAACGGTTATCCCATCGTCGAGGGTGCCGAGGGTATGATATATGCACGCGAGGGTGAGACCACCAAGGTTGCTGTTTCGGTTCTCGAGCCCGACCTCGATGACTACGAGATCCGCTTTGCCGATGCTGCCGGTATCGCCGCCGTTGAGTCGGTAGTCGCTGCCCAGGGTGACGCAGCCGTCATCACTGCCGTAGAGGGTGAGACCGGTGTCTACACCGTATCGGGCGCTACCGAGCCTGTTACTGTCAATGTGGCCATCGCTCCCGAGTATGGCATGGCCGGAACAGGATATGCCTTCACCGTTACCGCCAAGGATGCCGTGGGTCACGAGACCGAGTACACCGGCCGCTACAATGTTGAGCATGTAAACCGTGCTCCCGAGGCTGCCACAGTCGAGGCAATCGAGGTGGGCATTGGCCAGGTATCGGCTCCTGTCGACTTTACCGCGCTGTTCAGCGATCCCGATGATGACGTGCTCAGCTACGACTTCGAGTTCGCCGCCAACGATATCGCCGACGCTTACACTACTCCCACCGGAGTGCTGTTCGTAGGTAAGAAAGAGGGTACAGTGACAGCCACTGTCACCGCCACCGATCCTTCGGGTGCTTCGACTCCGTTGCAGCTCACTATCAATGTATCGGAAGGTGCCGGCATCGATGAGGTGACAGCCGATGACAACGAGGTGATTTACTACAACCTCCAGGGCATCAGAGTGTTCAACCCCGAGCCCGGATACTACCTGGTTAAACGCGGCATGACCGTAACCAAAGAGTACGTGCGCTAACCCGTCACGCTCATAATAAGAGCTAAACTCTAAAACGACAACCGCCCCGAGGCTACAGATGCCCCGGGGCGGTTTTTTTGGCTTATAGGCCATATATCAAAGGGTGATGGAGAATGTCGTGAGGGAGGTAGCGGGGTCGGTCGACAGCGAGAAGCGGGCGTTGTGACCGCGCAGGATGTCGGCGATAAGCATCAGACCCAGACCGCGGTCGGGACGTTTGGTCGAGAAGAAGGGTGTGAACAGTTTCGTAGCGGCTCGGCCGTTATGCCCCGGCCATTGTCGGTAACGGTTATATGGCGGTTGGCTGCTTGGATTGTCACGCGGCCGTCGGGGCGGTCGCCGATGCTCTCGACGGCGTTCTTGACGATATTCACGATGACGCGCTCCATGAGCATGGGGTCGATGTTGGCCTGTTGACGGGAGGCGTCGGGTATGAACTCTACGGTGACATTGGCGGGCGCCAAGGCAGCTAACGTGGGTTGCAGGCGAGCTATCCAGTCGTTGAGGTCGACAGCCTCGGGCTTGGGTTCGGGCAGCTTCACGAGATCGGCATATCCCTTGACAAATTTCACGAGGTTGTCGCAGCTTGCGGTGCTGCCGGCTATGGTGTCGTGAACGAGGCGGTCGTCGGCATTCATGTCGGCCAGCGTGTCGAGCACCGATATCACGCTCCCGAGGGTGTTGTTCACTTCATGGCCTATGGTGCGTACGATTTTATTGAAAAGCTGTTTCTCGGCGGCTACGATCTCGTCGGTGAGTCGTTCCACAAGTATGAACTGGCGGCGGAACCCAGATTCCATGAACCACAGGCGCGATATGCGCACGATGAGCGAGTCGGCCAGGCGCACGGTACGGGTCTCATCCTCGGCCACCGATTCGATGGCTTCGATGAGAGCCGGCGACATCATTGTGTTCCACGCGCGGTTGGTGTCGACGATATTGCCGTCATAGTCACACACGGCGATACCCATAGGCGACGCGTCGACAAGATGGCTCAGGAACTTGTTCTGCTCGAGTGTTTTCAGGCGCTCGGCCTTCATGGTATCCATGAGTTTGTTGAACAGGTTGACCACGCGGTCGGCGTCGGGCTGGCCGGTGAGACGCAAGCGGCTGCCGAAGTCCTGCTCACGGAGCAGATAGACGCCGTTTTTCACAGCATTAAGCGGTTTGCTCACCGAGCGGTAGAGAAGGATAATGTCGAATAAAATAAGGGCTCCTATGGCAATAATCCAGTACCAGGGGAGTCCGAGCAGTCCTATCGCTATCTGCCCCATGACCAGGAGAAGGAGCAGGACGGTGTAAATCGTGAATCTCATCATAGCTTGAATTTCTCTATGCGGCGGTAGAGCGCCTGGCGGGTGATACCTAACTGTTGTGCGGCGGTGGTATAGTTGCCGTCACATCGACGCAGGGCGTCGACGATAGCCTGGCGCTCGATATCCTCGAGTGTGTCGACATGTTGGTCGGCGGCGCGGGCGGCCTCGCTGCGCGCGAGGGCTTTTTTGACCTTAGCCACGAGATCGTTGTTGCTCCACGGCTTTGTCATGAAATCGACGGCGCCCAGATTCATAGCCTCGACGGTGAGAGGAATCGTACCCCAGGCGGTGATGAGTATGACCGGAATGTCGGGGCGGAGAATGCGTATTTTCTGAAGCATCTCCAGGCCTTGCCGGCCCGTGGTGGAGAGTGTAAGGTTCATATCGAGGATGACAAGGGCGGTGTGCTCGTCGCGCACGGCCGCGAGCGCGTCATCCTCATTGCTCACGGCCTCGGAGTCGAGTCCCGCCCGCCTCAGGGCCAGCGCTATCGACAACCTCACCGCGTTATCGTCATCAACAATCAGTACATTCATAATTGGAAAACTAAGAGGCGATTATCGGATGCAAAGTTAATGATTAACCGCTATCTTACCAACTTGTCGATGTCGGCGTTGATGTCGGTGTGGTGCTCATAGTCGTAGAGGGTGATGGAACGTATCTGGTACCAGTAGCTCCAGAATTTATATAACTCGTTGACATACTGGCGCATGCTCTCGTCCTTCTTCGTTTGCGAGTCGTTGAGGTCGAGGGTCGATATCTTGCCTATGAGAAATGTCTCGACGTTGGTGTCGTAGCGGCGCTGGGCTATCTCGTTGGAGCGGGTGGCAATAGTCAACTGCTGCTGCTGGTTGCAGAATCGCTCCACGAGCACGAAAAGCTCCTGGTTGAAGTTCATCGTCTCCTGGCGCAGGCGGCTTTCGGTCACGCGGCGGTTGCTCTCGGCCACCTTTACTTTGCCGCGACGTTTTCCCCAGTCGACGAGTGGTATCGAGAAGCCGACCTCTACGAGCTGGTTGCCACGCAGGCGTGAATAGGCGCCCGAGGCATCGTTGTCGGTGCCGGTGTAGCCTATCTGGGCAAACAGGTTGATCTGTCGCATGTCGCCCTTGGCTTTGGCTACCTCATAGTCGGCCTCGAGCTGGCGGCGGCGTATGTTTTGGGCAAACTTGTTGTTGGCCAGGGCG
Source organism: uncultured Muribaculaceae bacterium (assembly GCA_947386115.1). Classification (GTDB taxonomy): domain Bacteria; phylum Bacteroidota; class Bacteroidia; order Bacteroidales; family Muribaculaceae; genus JAAVFS01. Next base: position 25,493 of record CANDNO010000025.1, on the reverse strand, counting down.
CGGTCGAGAGCGTCGTTAAAGTTTATCTCGGCCACTGGCACAGCCTGCGGTACCACGGGGATAATCTCGACATCCTCTTCGAGGTCAAGGAATGAGCGCAGGGTGAACATATCGCTCTTGAGGGTGCTCTGGCAGTCGGTAAGTGACGACTGTGCGTCGAGCATGTTCAGCTCCATCTGCAGCAGGTCGTTTTCGCTTATCTGTCCCATCTTGCGCTTCTCGACAGCGACGGTGTACAGCTTGCGTGCGTTGGTAAGGTTCTGTTCCGATATTGCAACATTCTCGCGGCTCATGATGAGCGTGAAGAAATAGTTGACAGTGGCGAGAGCCACATCCTCGGTGGCGCTGAGAAAGGCGGCCTTGGCCTCGGCAAACCGTACCGGCTCGATGCGGCTGTTCCATTTCAGCGTGTTGACACCAAGTATGGGCTGGGTGAGGGTGAGCGCTATAGGGATTGACATGAAGCGGTCGCCGCCATCGTAGCCATACTGGTGCAGGAAGTCGAGCGACGAGTTCAGGCTCAGTTTGCCACCGGTGAGGGTGATGTTCTGTGTCACCGACAGCTGTGCCTGGGCGTCGAGGTAGCGGTTGCGCACAAAGCTGTACTCGCCCTCCGAGTTCATGTATGACGAGTAGCGGTTGGCATACGAAGGTATTGTTGCGTTGAAGCCTATCTCGGGGAGGCGGTCGGCGCGGTATGTGCGCCATTCCCAGTAGGCGGTCTTGAGCTCGTCGAGGGCTACGGCGGCGTTAACGCTTTTGACACGGGCCATGATTATGGCGTCGTCGAGTGTGAGCGACAGCTCGCGTGCTGCTCCCTTGAGCGGGAACAGCAGCGAGATGGTCATTATTAGTGTGAAAAAGCGATGCATTGTATTTGTATTATTGGTCTTTGAGGGCGTATGAGGGGTCGATGCGGGTGGCGCGGCGGGCGGGAGCCCAGATGCCGCAGATGATGAGAGCCGACATGCAAATGGCAGTGATGACAAAACTTCCGTAGAAGTATTTGTAGCCGTTTAATGGGATATCGGCATCGTCAAGAATTCCGGTCGAGATGACGGCTATGATAATGATAGCGGCAATCAGGGCCGATATGGCAAAGAGAATGAGGCCCTCGCTTATGAAGCGTGTGAAGATGTTGCGGTTGGTGGCGCCGTTGACTTTGCGCACGGCGATTTCACCCACGCGCTGCTGTGTTCGGAACCAGAAAGTGCCTAAAAAGCCGAGAAATATTACCACCAGCAGGAATAAGGCGCATATTACAAAGTTGCGGATAGTCTGTGCGATATCTACATGAGATTGTTCACGCATATAGTCGATGCTCCTGAGATTGGTGAGGTAGATGTTGCCGAGGGCGAGGTCGGCGGGGGTGAGCGATTCGACGAATTTTGGTCCCATGCCCGGTTTTACTCGTATGATCATGAGGCTACCCCATCGGTTGGCCGGCAATTTGGTATAGATAGTACCGTTGTAGAGGGGCTCGTAATCGCTGCGCTGCATGCCCCAGGCTACAGCTCCCACGTGGCGCACATTGGACGAATCGCTGTGAAGGAACACATCCTTGCCCAGTGCAAGCTGAGGATCGAGAGCGTTGGGATTCATGTCACGACGTATGTTGGAGATTATTATCTCGTCGCGCTCGAGTATCTGGGCAAGCTGCTCGGTAGTCTCGCCGTTGAGTCCCTGCAGGCGCATGATGCGAATTACGTCGGGTGACATCTCGCGCATGTTGCCGTAGTAGCCCGGGGTGATTGAGTCGCCGTCGAGGAGGTTCACGCTGGTGCCGTAGTAGTTGTAGTTATAAGGCATGCTGTTGTTTGATCCGAAGGCAGCGAGCTCGACATAGGGGTTGTTGTTCATGTTGGAGAGCATTAGATCAAGCTCCGTAAGGTAGGAATGGATGCTGTCGTAGGGCTGATAGTCGGGCGAGTCCTTGCTTATGCCGTTGGTAGTGGCTACGTAGACATCGTCGAGGTTATAGCCCTCGTTGCGGTTGTGCAGGTCGAAGAGGGCATACAGTACGGTGAAGATAAACTGCAGTACGATGGTGACGATTATCAGCTCGATAATCATCCAAATATTTGACCGCCAGTCGGTCAACATCTGGTATATAAGTTTCCGTTTCATTTCAAGATTCTATTTAGCGTTTATTGCTTCCACCGGATTGACGCGCGAGGCCTGCCAAGCCGGAATGGCGGCACTGATGAGGTTAAGAATGAAGCACACGCCCACGGCAATAAATACAGTGCCCCAGTTGAGGACGGCGCTCATGGCGGGAGTGATGTTGGTGCCGTAGGAATTCATATCCTCATACAGGCCGCTGTAGGTCGAGGCGAAGATGATGCCGAGTGTGAGGCCTATGACGCCACCTATGAGGGTGATGATGAAATTCTCGGCGATGATGTCGGTGATGATGCGCATGCGGGTGCATCCGTAGGCCCGGCGAACGCCGATTTCGCTCACACGGCGGCGCATGCGGCTATGGAGCATGCTGCTGAGGTTGATTGCGGGCACGATGAGCAGGATGGCGTAGATGCAGTAACGCATTATGCGTCCGGAGCTGCTGTCGGGGGTATTGTTGCTGCCGCGCAGTCCTGTGGCTATCGTCTCCTGGTCGTAGGGTGCCTCGTGGTAGACTGTTTCCTGTTCCTCGGGCGCGAGCTGCGTGTCGATGATGGCATAGCGTGCCTTGACCTGGTCGCGTATCGACTGGAAGTCGACACCCTCCTTGACAAGCAGGGCGGCGGCCACTGGGCCGAATATGTTGACATCGTTCATGGAGTTGCCCCAGTCCATGTGCGGATCATCGGGGCCTGTGACTATGAACAGCTCGCCCGAGCCTGTCTTGGCCAGCGCCGAGTTGTCCTTGACAACACCCACGACGTTGTAGTTGAAGTGGTCGACCGACAGGGTCTCGCCAATACAGTCGGTGGTGCCGAATGCCTTGCGGGCGGCAGTCTCGGCCATTATGACTACGGGGATAGCCGAGGCCGACTCGTCGGCTGTGAAATATCGGCCTGCGATGAGCGGGTGGTCGAAAATCATGAAGAACTCCGAGTCGACGCGCCTTGAGTTTAAGGCGAATGTCTCGCCGCTGGTGCCGCGCACGTCGATTTTCTCAGTCGAGGCGGTGATGAACGATGTGTGCTCGACACCGTCGAGGTCCTCGTAAAGGGTGCGGGCGGCCGAGTAGCTGAGTCCGGCCGAGCCGTCATTATTATTATGGCTTTTTTCGGTGCTCTTGGCATGGATGTATATACCTAAGAGCAGGCGGTCGCGGCAACTCTCGGGCGAGAACGGTACTACCTGCACGCGCTGCATCATGACAACCACCATGATAAGGAAAATCGACATGGCTGTTGCTATAAGCGTCACCCAGGCGATGATGGGCTGGTGGCGCAGGTCATATAATAGCTGTATGAGTTTCTGTTTCATGACTTAAGAGGCGTTATATGGGTGGGTTTAGCCGATTATGCGGCCGTCGAAGAAGCGTACGATGCGGTCGGTCTCGCGGGCCTGGGCCTCGTTGTGGGTAACCATAACGATGGTGGTACCGTCTTCCTTGTTGAGGCGGTGCAGGAGCGACATTACCTCGGCTCCCATCTTGCTGTCGAGGTTGCCGGTGGGCTCGTCGGCAAGGACTATCGAGGGGTTGCCTACGATGGCGCGGGCGATGGCTACTCGCTGGCACTGACCGCCCGACAGCTGTGCGGGGAGGTGCTTGATGCGGTGTGACATCTCGAGGCGTTCGAGCACTTTCTCTACGCGTTCACGACGCTCTTTGGCGCTGAGGCCCGAACGGTACACGAGCGGCAGCTCCACGTTGGCGGCGACGTTGAGCGAGGGGATGAGGTGGAAGCTCTGGAACACGAATCCTATGTTCTTGTTGCGGAAGTGTGACAGCTCGCTGTCCGACAGGTTGTTGCAGTTGCGGTCGAGTAGGGTGACCGAGCCGGCGGTGGGCTTGTCGAGCAGGCCTATGATATTGAGAAGGGTCGATTTGCCGCAACCGCTGGGGCCCATGATGCTGAGGAACTCGCCGGGGTTGACGTCGAGGTTGATGTTTTCAAGTGCTGTTGTCTCGATTTCTTTTGTGCGGTACACTTTGTTGATTCCGCTTAGAGTGATGATAGACATAGTTGTATAGTTTTTTTAATTTTTCAATTCTTTAATTTGAGTGAGCCTTTTGTGCGGTACTGCTCCATATCGCTTATAACCACACGGTCGCCGGCTTTAAGTCCCGATATGATTTCGACATAGTCGCGGTTGCTGTCGCCAACTTTGACCTGACGTTTTACGAGGTCGTTCTCGCCGTCGAGCACAAAGAGCTGGTAGTCGCCGGGACCTTTGAAAAATGCTCCGGAGGGGAGGCGCACCACATTGTCCTTGTAGCCGTAGGAAACGTAGAGCTCTGCGCGCAGGCCCGAGCGCAGGCGGCTGTGGCGGGGATCGTCGAGGTTGACTACGAACGATACCACACCTTGTTTGGCCTGCGGGGTGATATTGGTTACGGTTCCTGCAATCTGTTCACGTCCTATGCGTACGTTTACGCGCGAGCCTATCTCGACACGGTTGCTGCTCCCTTCGGGCACATCGCCCATGATCTTGAAGCGTGAGAGGTCTGACACTACGGCTACTTTCTCGCCCGCGCCTACCTGGCTGCCGAGGTCGCTGGCGATGAATGTGAGCACGCCGTCGAGAGGAGCCGGAATCTGTCCCTGATGGAGGGTGCGCCTCATCAGCTCGATGTCTTTGTCGACGCTGCTCACGTTGAGCTGCTGGACGCGCTCGGCGGCAGCCGTGCGCAGGCGTTCGTTGGCAAGCTTAGTGCGCAGCTGCTTCAGCTCGAGCACTCCGGCTGCATAGGCGGTCTCGGCCTGGCGCACGCGGTCGCCCGTTCCGCTGCCGAGGCTGTCGAGGCGGCGCTCGTTCTCGACCTCGATGCGCATGCGGTTAACGTTCATTTCGTTGACTTCGATCTGCATTTCGAGGTCGCTTATCATCGTCTGGTGGTTAAGCTGCAGCTGGGTGAGTTCCTGCTGCTGCATGTTGCGGCTGTCGATGAGCTTGTCGAGTGCAGTCTCCTCCTGCTCCAGGTCGAGTTGTAGGAGCGGAGTGCCGGCCTTGACCGAGTCGCCCGGCTGGGCGAAGACTTTAAGAACGCGTGTGTTGACGGGGGAGTTGATTATCTCCTCGTGGGCCGGCACGACGCGTCCCGATGCCGGAATGGTGGTCTCGAGCGGCCCCTCGTCGACAGTAGCCATTGTCAAATCGCGGGCCTGTACGCCCGGTTTGATCGACGTGATCGCTACAATAATTATGGCAACGGCGACAACGGCACCGATGCCCCATTTGATCCAGCGTCGGGTAGCTTCGCGACGCAACTGTGATTTATCAATCTTTTTGTCCATGTTCTTTTCTTGCGTTTTTGACACTTCAAAAGTAGAATATTTTTCACTCCATGTCAACTTTCGTTGATAATCAGCTGTTTATATACCACCCGATTGTCCGTTTTCGTACATCCCCCCCAAGAAAAATCTCAGAAACGTGTAAAATCGGGCATCCAAAAATCTCAGAAACGTGTAAAAAATGCAGTTTAAAAATCTCAGAAACGTGAATGACATGGATGTCATCATTAAAATGTCACTATAATTTATTAGTGAGAGAGCGGGTAAAATGCTACATTTGCATACAAAATTCAGTATATTATGAAGAAGATGATGATTGCAGGGGTGGCTGTCGCTGTGATGGCTGCTCAGGGCTGCGGGTCGAAGGGCTCGGCGGCTGTCGAGAGTGATGATTTTGTGATCGACTCGATAGGGGTTGTCGACACGCTGCGTGTCGATGGCAGTGTCGCATCGGTGCAGATTTCGGGCTTTTATCCCGGTGGTAACAGTGTGTTGGCCGATAGTGTGAGAGTGTGGCTGGCCGGCCGGGTCGCCAATACCGCGAGCTACAGCGGCGAGCCGTTGTTTGTGCTGAATGAAGCTGTGGTTGCCGACGGCGAGGCACTCATCAAGGAGTGTCGCGACTCGTTAATGGCAGGTGCGCGACGAGATTTCGTCGACTTTGCCGAGAATGGTTTCACGTCCAACTATGATTACGACGTGCGGTTCGGTCCTGTGTCGGAGAGTGACAGTCTGCTTACATATTATGTTAACTCTTACGGTTACCAGGGTGGTGCCCATGGCGGAACATCGGCTGTCAACGCGACTTTCAACCGAAACAACGGTGTGATACTCACTTATGACAATGTGTTCAAGCCCGAGTGTCTCGCGCAACTTATCGATATGATAAAGGGAGGGCTGTGGTCGCAATACTTTGAGGAGGATAATCCCGGCGCAACGTTTGCCGACGTTCTGCTTATCAACCCCGACGAACTCCAATTGCCGGCCGCTTTGCCTATGTTTGAAGATAAAGGTGTCGTATTTACCTACCAGCAGTACGAGATAGCTCCGTATGCGGCAGGTATGCCATCATGTGTGCTCACCTACAGGCAGCTCGAGCCATTGATGCGCCCCGAAATAATCCCTCTGTTACCCAAATCATACTGAAAACGGGGTGTTTCATAAAATATCCCGGGTATTGTTTGGCTGTTAGGATTATATGTGATAAATTGCGCCCAATTTCAATTCAAACGTAAAAAAATGAAACAGATAGCTTTGTCGGTAATCGCAATGATGCTTGTTTTGCCCGCGATGGCACGCACCGAGTATTCGGTGCAGCCGGTGACGGACATACCGACGTCGGGTCGCGTATGGGACCTGACGCAGTGTGAGCAAACAGGAAGCGAGCAGGATTATCGTGTCGACAGCGGGACCGAGAGGTCTCGCGTGTGGTCGCCGGTAAAGCGTTTTGATTTCTACACCACGCCCGGTGATACGGTGTGGCAGACGTGTGCCGAGACACGCGCCTACCGCACACTGTTCGACCCGGGCATACTGCGGCAGTTGCCGGGCGATGCTTCGGGCTCGGGGCAGTTTAAGTTCAAAGGGCGCATCTACCAGGCCGATTTTGTTTCAGGCGAGGGTGGGGCGTCGGTGGATAGTACCGTGAAAGGAGTGTTGATGTCATGGCAGGCCGACACCATTGGTGGTGCAGTGATGTATCACGATGTGAGCACGTTCAGATGGTTCGTGTCGGCCGACAGTCTCCTGAGAATCGATGATGTGCCCGACTCGCTCGTGTGCACTACGACTGTCAACAGCTATCGCATCGTGGCGCCTTACGAGCAGTTCCCGCGCGCGTTCAAGCGAGTGAATACGACCGCTGTCAACGGGCGGGTAGTGGAGCGTGACAGCTCGGCGTGGGTGCTGAGCTACACCCCGTCGGCCGTAACCGAGCGGTCGCGCCGTTTGTCAATGCGGGGCGGCAAGGATGCCGACGGCTCACTGATGCCGGGCCTCGACGGAGGAGACACGGGCGTAACAATCAATGCCGACAGGAATAATATCGTAGTGGGCGCGGCGCGTGAGATAAGCGCCGACGTGATGATAACCGATGTGCTGGGCCGTATGTACTACGAGCAGGCGATGTCATTGTCGCCGGCCGGAACCTCTATTGGTATCGACATGCTGCCCCGAGGTGAGTATCTTATACAGATTATCCCCGACGACGGGAGCAAGCCCGCAGTCATAAAGTTTGTGAAGTAACGGCATGGAATACAATCCTACAGTGAGTGCAGTGAATGTCACGTTTGGCGTCGGCGACACTATCGACGGGCGCTGGACCGTAGTATCGTTGCTTGGCGAGGGTACTTTCGGGCGCGTGTTCAGGGTTGTCGACACCGACGGTGCTACGTACGCTCTGAAGCTGTTGAAACTGTGGGAAATACCTTTGAAAGACCGCCAGAACCTCCAGCGGCGCTTTGAGCGCGAATATGAGACCGGCCTTATCGAGAGTCCGTATCTTGTACACTCGAGAGCCAAAGGTGAGGTGCAGGGTAACTCATACTTTGTTATGGATTACTGCCCGGGTGGCGATGTGAGACGTGCCGCCATGGCCGGGCGCCTCGATATGGCGCTGCTTGGCCGGCATATTATGCTGGGACTGCGCGAACTGCATGCCAACGGCAAGGTTCACCGCGATCTCAAACCCGAGAATGTGTTGCTCGTGAACGACAATCATGCCGTGCTCACCGACTTCGGTATCTCGGGCGACCAGAACAACCGCCTCACTTCGCGCGGCGTGAACGGAGTGCCGGGACAGCGATTTGGCACCGTGGCCTACATGCCTCCCGAACAGTTGAACCCTACGCGTGACAACGCTACGGTGTTGCCTACGACCGACATATTCTCATTCGGAGTGATGATGTACCGGCTTATTACCGGAGAGTTGCCTTTCGGGCCTCTGTCATCTCCTACCGACATGGTTAACTACACCACCAACTGCCGGCAGGGCCGGTGGAACCGCCGCCGGTTGCTCGATATAGAGCGTGGCTACGAGTGGTTGCCGGTGCTCGAGGCTTGTCTCGTGCCCGATTTCAGGCGCCGGCTACAATCGGCCGATGCCGTTCTGGCGCTGTTGCCCCGACCGCTCAACTACGTTCCCCCGATACCCGAGGTACCGTCGACGGCCCGGTTTAATACAGATATTTCCAAGGGAGTGATGCTGCGCGTCATGCACGGCGAGCAGCAGGGCACGGTCTACAACCTGCCGCAGATGTTTACCAACCGCGTGAGAATCATAACCATAGGCCGCGAGGGTGACGTGTGGAACCATATATCGCTCACCGAGCATGATACTAATTTCATATCGCGGCGCCACTGTACCATCGAGTTTGATGCCGTGGGTGGCAAGTGGATGATACGCGACGGCCAGTTCCGCTCGCGCTGCCCACACGGCCTGAAGTTGCCGGCAATATTTCCGTGCAAGCTGTGCGGCGCCTATTGCGAGCCGGGGCAGGGTGACATGGAGTGGAGCTCGTCGCTCAACGGCACCTACGTCAACTCGCGCGAGGTGGGTCGAGAGGGATACGTGCTCAGCGCCGGCGACATCATCACCATAGGCGAAGTGAAGATGCGCGTAGAAGGAGTGTAACTAACGAATTAACAAACAACAATATATAGAAAATGTCTCAACAAGTAATAATTTACCGCGTAGCAGCTATCAGTGACGCTGCGGGAAAGTATAATCCCGAAGCCCCGTTGAACGGTAACGAGGATAATTTTTATGTCGACGACAACCTCTCGGACGGCGTGGCAGGCCGCTGCCGCACCGACGAGCTCCTGACCATGGGCCCGCTGGGCTACCTTCTTGTCGTGGCCGACGGTATGGGCGGCATGAATGCCGGCGAGGTGGCCTCGGAGATTGCGATAGATACAGTTCGCCAGGCATTTGCACCGGGTGTTGTGCTACCGTCGTATGCGGCCGACGCCGATTCGCGGCGCCGCTATCTGGAGCATGTCGTTCAGCAGGCCGACCGCCGTATAAAGGAAGATGCCTCGATCAATCCCGACCACAAGGGGATGGGTTCGACAATCATAATGGCATGGATCGTAGGTGATAAGCTCACGCTCACCTGGTGTGGCGACTCGAGAGCATACCGCTACAACGTTGTCAACGGTCTCGAGCCACTGTCGACCGACCACTCGTACGTGCAACAGCTCGTAAACCAGGGCGTGATAAGCTATGAGGACACTTTCGAGCATCCCCAGGGCAATATCATAACCCGCAGCCTCGGTGATCCTAACAAACAGGCCGAGCCCGAGAGCCGTGAATTCTCACTCAACACGGGCGATGTGATAATGCTGTGTAGCGATGGCCTGAGCGGAGTGCTGCGTGACCGCCTCACGTATGACCATTCGGGTGTGCCGTTTGCCGGCGAGAATATCGAGGGCATTATAGCCGACAACTGCGAGACGATGTCGGGTTGCCGAGACGCGCTGATGGCCGCTGCCAAGGAGGCCGACTGGTATGACAACGTCACGGTGCTTCTATGCCGGATTGAGAGCGGTGCTCCTATGGCTGTAAAGAAGATGCCGGCAACGATGCCCCCTATGCCCGCCAGGCCGGCACCGGCTCCTGCCACCGCGCCTGTTGCACCGGCTCCCGCGCCGGGTGCGCAGTCTATGGCTACGCCTCCTGTTGCCCCCCGGCCATCTCGACCTGACGGCAACAGCAAAAGCAACTTCCTGCTTATAATTATAGCCGCAGCCGTGACTTTGACTGTGATAGCTGCAGGCGCGTGGTACTTCCTGCGCGACCGTGACGATGATGACCGCCATGATGATGACCGGGAAAACGTCACCGAGATAAGACGTCGCAGCAACACGCTGCAGAATGGCGGTATGGGTGGACTGGGCGCTCAGAACGGACAGGGCCAGAACCGGCCTACAAACCGTGAGAGCATCACGATATACTTTGAACAGCATTCAATCTCGAGCCCGGGAAGTGATGTTAAATCACAGCTTACCGACGCGGTGAATAAATTTTCAACCAAGCCCATGGAGGAATATGCCAAGCTGATCAAGGACGAAATCAAAGAAGCGGATTTTACCAAAGTTGATCCGTACACGTTCCAACCCAAGATATTCCAGCTCGGGCAGCGTGGCGAGATGGTTACAAACATTGATAATATAATCAAGGAGGTGAGCCGGGGTGACCGCGAGTCGCTCGAGAGTATACGCGACCAACTTGTCAATCCGCGACATCTCAATCCCGAGATTCTTGACAGCATGAATAAGGCGATTACTGAAATTATTCAGCACCAGGAAGCTCCCGAGGAAGAGGAGGACGCGATAAGGGACAATTCCGTGCAGCCTACTGTAATTGAACAACGTTAATCAAGCATTATCACATTCACATATAAACAATGGAACCCAACGAAGTAATCAATGGCCGCTACCGGTTGATCGAACCGATAGGGAGCGGCAGCTTTGGCCAGGTGTGGCTGGCCGATGATCTTGAACTCGGTATAAAACTCGCTGTCAAGATCTACATTGCCCTTGACTCGAAAGGGCTCGACGAGTTTAAGACCGAGTTTAAAAACACCCGCAATCTTAATCATCCCCACCTGCTGCGTGCCGACCATTATGACGTGGCCGGCAATCACCCTTACCTGGTGATGAACTATTGCCCCGACTCGCTCGGCAACCGTCTGGGCGGTCTCGACGAGCAGGGTATGTGGAAATTCATAGCCGAGGTGGCTTCGGGTCTGAGCTACCTGCACGAGATGGATATAGTTCATCGCGATGTCAAGCCCGACAATGTGCTTGTCAACGAGCATGGCGACTATGTGGTGAGCGACTTCGGCCTGAGCAAGAAGATGCGTTCGACCTTGCGTCGTGCATCGGCCCGCAATGTGGGTGAGAAAAACGATTCGTCGGGTACCCTGGGCTATATGGCGCCCGAGATGTTCTCGGCTCGCCCCGAGGCTGTGAAAGCATCCGACGTGTGGGCGTTGGGAGCTACCATCTACGAGGTCGCTACCGGCGATCTTCCCTTCTTGGGGCAGGGTGGCGTTATGGAGCTTGGCGGTGCCGAGATTCCGAACCTCCCCGAGGCCTACAGCCCCGCGCTTAACGATCTGATGCGCCGCTGTCTGGCACGTGATGCCGAAAACCGCCCCACTGCCGAGGATATTGTGCAGGCTGCCGCTCCTCATGTCAAGGTGGCCGCTCATGTAGCCGATGAGGGTAAGAAACCTGTCATGCCCCCGATGCCTCCCATACCGCCCACGCCCGGTAAAGATGTCAACGGAACCATATATGATAACCCCGGAATGCCTCCGATGCCCCCAGTGAACGGCGGTAACGGCGTCGTCGATGATCAGATAGAAGTCATGCCCGAGAATGTCGATAATGGTGAAGGTGTACCGCCCGTAGCTGATTCAGCGGTTCAGCCCGTCACTGTAGTCAAGAAGGGTGGGCTGTATAAAGTATTGTTCTATGTGGTGCTGGGTCTCATGGTAGTTGTTATCGCCGTCATGTCGATGATAATGTCGGCGCTGTCTGGCGACGTCGACTATTACTCGGAGCGTTCGCGCGAGTTCAGCAACACGTTGAGCAGCATTCAGTATATCGTCAACAACGGCACCGGTGAGACCCCCACGACCTACTCGCCCTGGACATCGACCAACCATAACGACGGCAGCACGAGTTCGAACACCTACCGTGCTTCGGTAGCTGCCGACGATGTCTTCTCGCTCGACTATGACTGTGACAGCGAGAGCTATGATCATTTCAAGGTTTACGTGAGCATCGATGGCGGTGACGAGACGCTCATCAAGGATGTAAGCGGACTGGGCCGTAGCGGACATGTATCGTATAAGGCACCCTCGAGCGGTGAGCTTACCGTTCGCTGTGTCTACACCAAGGACAGTTCGGTGAGCTCCGGCCGCGACAACGTGCGCGTTACCAACGTAAAGTATGAACCGTCGACCACGGGCGCTGTAAAGCGTGAGCTTGATTCTTGTCCTTACTACTTCTGATTTATCTCTATCCTATAAAAAAGCGAGGCGCATTGAACAGTCAATACGCCTCGTGTTTATTATGGGGTCTTGGTTACTTCTTGAGGTCGGCAACCTTCTCGAGGATGCGGCGCAGCTGGTGCCAGAACTTGTCGACGGCGGGGATGTTCATGCGCTCGCTGGGCGAGTGTACGCCCTGGAGTGTGGGACCGAACGATACCATGTCGAGCTCGGGGTTGACCGATTTGAACAGTCCGCACTCGAGGCCGGCGTGGATGGCTTTGATGGCGGGACGTATGCCGTAGAGTTCCTCGTAGGCATCGCAGGCGATCTTCATGATGGGCGACTCCATGTTGGGCTGCCATCCGGGATAGCCGTCGCCGTGGGTTACTTCGGCACCGGCGAGGGTGAATACAGCCTCGACCTGGTTGGCGATATCCCACTTGCGTGATTCAACCGATGAACGCTGTGAGGTGCACACTACGATCTGGTTGTCGCCTTTCATCTTGACCGAAGCGAGGTTGGTCGATGTCTCGACGAGGCCCTCGAGGTCGCGGCTCATTGAAACGACGCCGTGGGGGGCGCAGTAGAGCGAGCGTATGAGGTTGATCGATGTATCCTGGTCGATGCAGTAGTCGGGCTTCTCGACGCTCTCCATGTCGATGGTGAGCGTGGGCTCGATACCGGCATACTCGTTGGCTATAACGGCAGTGTAGTTGTTGAGAGCGATGCGCACGGCCTCTTTCTTGGATGTATGAACACCTACGATAGCGTGGGCTGCACGGGGAATGGCGTTGCGGAGGTTGCCGCCGTCAAACTCGGCAACGACAACTTCGTGCTCCTTGCTCAGGTTCCAGAGGAAGCGGGCGAGAAGTTTGTTGGCATTGGCTCGTCCCAGGTGGATGTCGCCGCCCGAGTGGCCGCCGAGGCCTTTGGCAACGTCGATCTTGAAGAACTGGAAGTCGGTAGGCGCGAAAGAGCGCTTGTAGGTGAACACGGCCTGTGTGTCGACACCGCCGGCGCAGCCTACGAATACCTCAGCGTCATCTTCCGAGTCGAGGTTGAGCAGAATCTTGCCCTTGACCATGTCCTTGCCAAGGTTGAAGGCGCCGGTCATGCCTGTTTCCTCGTCGACTGTAACGAGCACCTCGAGGGGGCCGTGAACGAGCTTGTCGTCGATGAGGGCTGCGAGCGAGGCTGCCACGCCTATGCCGTTGTCGGCGCCAAGGGTAGTGCCGTCGGCGTGTACCCACTCGCCGTCAACGATTGTCTTGATGGGGTTATTCTCAAAATCAAATGACTTGTCGTTGCTCTCGCAAACCATGTCCATGTGACCCTGCATTATTACCGTAGGAGCGTCCTCGTGGCCCGGGGTGGCGGGCTTGTACATGGCTACGTTTCCTACCTCGTCGGTCTTGGCCTCGATGCCGTGCTTGGCGGCAAAATCGAGCAAGTACTGACGTATTTTACCCTCTTTTTTAGAGGGACGCGGCACCTTTGTGATCTCATCAAAGATGCTGAACACGATTTGGGGTTGTAAATCTTTTACTTCCATTTTTAAAAAGTATTTACTTATTGGAAAAGATGTTAAATTCTCGTTTATTCGGTCACTAAGATACAAAATATAATTGATAAATTCTCAACATTTACTGCAACTTTCTTATATTTGCAACGCAATTGAAGCCGGCGGGTGCCGTCGGCAAAAGTCTGTAACACTGTGAAAGTATTGTTTCTGAGCATAGGATTACTTGCTGTCGCCTTTCTGCTTTTGGGTGTTAAGGTGCTGTTTGTCAAGGGGTCCAAGTTCCCGTCGGGGCATGTTCACGATAACGAGGCACTGCGCCGCAAGGGCATAGGGTGCCATCACGACTCTGAGTGACAGGGCAGTGGTACGGATTATACAGATGAGTAAATTAAAAACCAATTAACTGAATAGAAACTACAAAATGAAGAAGTTCACATTGGCCGTATTATCGGCAGCACTGGTACTCGTATCATGCTCTGGAAATGAAACCGAAACCAAAACTCAAGAACCCTCGCAGCCTGTTGTGTCGGGCGACTCGTTCGAGCCTACAACCAATATACGCTACTACAACCTTGACAGCATCATGTCGCAGTACAACCTGTGCAAGGACCTCAACGAGGTGATGATGACCAAGCAGAACAATATCGAGAGCGAGCAGCGCGCCAAGACCGCCGAGTTGCAGCGCATGCAGCAGTCGATCGAGTCGAAGGCCCGCAACAACGGCTACCTCACCGAGCAGAGCTATAACGCCGACATGCAAAACTTCCAGTCGAAGTATGACCAGGCACAGCGTTACATCGCCAACCTGCAGCAGGAGGCCGCTATCGAGAGCGACAACCAGCAGAAGCAGTTCATCGACTCGGTCAACAACTTCCTTGTTATCTACAATTCGACCCGTCACTACGACGCTATCCTTGTTAAGAATGTAGGCGATTATTTCAACCCTGCACTCGATATCACCGAGGAGATTGTAGCCGGCCTTAACGCACGCTACAGCAAGCCTGCTGCCGAGGAGGCTCCCGCCGCTAAATAATCAAACCCGAAGATATTCAAAAAGATGCCGCCCTGCTTGTAGCGAGGCGGCATCTTTCTTTTTGGGTATAAGGGTGTTCCGGAACGAGGTTAGAAGGGGCTGTTGCCCGACTGCTTGCGGGTCTCGATGAAGCCGTCTGAGTAGCGGGTGCGAACGATCGTGAGTGAATCCGCGGTTTAAATGCTGAATTTGATAAAAGCGCCGCAGTAGGCACGAGTTATTTAATAATTGAATAATATGAACTAATTTTTAGGAGTTACTTACTCGGTGGTTATGGCGCGTGTCGACTCGAGAATGGGCAGGTTGGTCTCGGTGGGCACGTAGATAACCGTCTTGTTGTTGAGGTCGGATTGCTGGCGAACCCACAGATACTGAATGTAGGTGGGGGTGATTGAACCGTTCTCGATGCGTATAGCCTCGGCAGCGCCCTTTGCGCGCTCGATTTCGGCCTGAGCGTTGAGTTTTTCGGCTTCGAGATTGGCTTTTGCCTCCTCGATTTTGATTTTGCGGTTTTGTTCGGCTTTGGCAAACTCCGCCTTGCCCTCCATCTCCTGTGACCACACGTTGTACCAGGGCATTATGAAAGCAAGAGCTACGATAAGGGCTACGACGCCAATGATGCTCCATGTAATCATTTTAATCACACGGGGCTGAATGTTAGTGTTGTTATACATAATAAGATAGTGAAAAATGATTTGCTGCAAAGTTAAGATTTCTTGATTTGTTGTGCAATATCCGCAGTCAATCGCGCCTCGCGCCTCGCACCTCGAACCTCGTACCCCGTACCTCGCACCTTTTTTGTCTCCGGTGTAAGCGATTCATCGCGTTCATACTGGCTGGTAGTCAATATATTGGTTTGATGCCGGGGTCCACGCGGCACGCCGCGTCCCTACAATTCTCGCATCTCGCGCCTCGCGCCTTGATTTTGGGTTTTGTGATGTTGGGAAAAACTCGTATCTTTGCACGTTATAACATCTCATAGCTATGAATATCTCTTATAATTGGCTTAAACAATACATTGACTTCTCGTTGACTCCCGATGAACTCGCTGCTGCGCTCACTTCGCTGGGCCTCGAGACGGGTAGCGTCGAGGAAGTCGAGAGCATACGCGGTGGTCTGCGCGGCATCGTGGTGGGCAAGGTGCTCACATGTGTCGAACATCCCAACAGCGACCACCTGCATATCACTACTGTTGACCTTGGCGACGGCCAGCCCACGCAGATTGTGTGTGGTGCGCCTAACGTGGCTGCCGGCCAGACGGTTATTGTCGCTACCGTGGGTACAACGCTCTATGACGGTGACAATGAGTTTCAAATCAAGAAATCAAAGATTCGCGGTGTCGAGTCGTTCGGCATGATATGTGCCGAGGATGAGATAGGTGTAGGCAACTCCCACGACGGAATCATGGTTATCGACTCGAGCGTGAAGGCCGGAACGCCGGCTGCCGAGTATTTCGGCCTTACCAGCGACTATGTGCTTGAGGTCGACCTTACTCCCAACCGCATCGACGCTGCCTCGCACTATGGTGTAGCCCGTGACCTTGCAGCATGGCTTGCATGCCACGCCGAGGCTGCCGACCTGCACCGCCCTGCCGTCGAGAACTTCAAGACCGATACTCTCGATGGTGCCGTTGCCGTTGAGGTGGAGAACGCCGACGCTTGTCCGCGATACACCGGTGTGACAATACGCGGCGTGAAGGTAGCCGAGAGCCCCAAGTGGCTTAAGGACCGCCTTACTACCATAGGCTTGCGCCCCATCAACAATATCGTCGATATTACCAACTATCTGCTCCATGGCATGGGACAGCCGTTGCACTGCTTTGACCTTGCCAAGATCAAGGGTGAGAAGATTGTAGTGAGGAACGCTGTCGAGGGTACACCTTTCGTGACTCTTGATGGTGTGGAGCACAAGCTTGACGGCCGCGACCTCATGATATGCAACGCCGAGGAGCCCATGTGTATTGCCGGCGTGATGGGTGGCCTGGAATCGGGTGTTACTGAGGAGACTACCGATGTGTTCCTCGAGAGCGCCTATTTCAATCCCACAAGTGTGCGTAAGACTGCACGCCGTCATGGCTTGAATACCGACTCATCATTCCGCTTCGAGCGCGGTGTCGACCCTAACGGTTGCATGTATGTGCTTAAGCTGGCCGCGCTGATGGTACAGGAGCTTGCCGGTGGCCGCGTGTGTGGCGACGTTGTCGATCTCTATCCCTCGGTCATCAAACCGTTCCCTGTAACTCTGAGCTACAAGTATCTCAATACCCTCGTGGGCAAGGATATTCCCGCCGATACTGTCGACGCTATCCTCGGCTCGCTCGAAATCGCAATAACCGATCGCCGCGAAGGTGAGATTGACCTGCTTGTTCCTACCTACCGCGTCGATGTTCAGCGCCCCTGTGACGTCGTTGAGGATGTGCTTCGTGTCTATGGCTATAATAATGTCGAGATTAGCGATCGCGTTCACTCGTCATTGTCTTACAAGACATTCACCGACAGTGCCAATGACCTGCGCCGTCTCGTCAGCGAGCAGCTCACGGCTGCCGGCTTCAACGAGATTCTCAACAATTCGCTCACTGCCGAGCGCTACTATGCCGACAATGCCATGTGGCCTCTCGAGGGGTGTGTGAAGCTACTTAATCCGCTCAGCACCGATCTCAATGTGATGCGCCGCACGCTGCTTTACGGCGGACTCGAATCGATTGAACACAACATCAACCGCAAGGCTCAGGACCTCATGATGTATGAGTTCGGCAATATCTATAACTTCAATCCCGCTGCCGAGTCGACCGCCGAGAAGCCGCTTGCACCGTTCAGCGAGGGTTCGCGTCTGGCGTTGTGGATGACAGGCCAGTCGCGCATGGCGTCGTGGAACCATGCCGCCGAGGAGGTTACTTTCTTTGATCTCAAAGCTGTGGTAGCCAACATCCTGGCGCGCCTCGGTGTAAGCAATCGCGAGATTACGTTGAAACAGCAGGGTGCCGACGCCATATACAGCGCTTCGCTCGCACTGGCTACACGCTCGGGCAAGTCGCTCGGCTCGATGGGCCTCCTGTCGAAGAAGACACTCAAGGATATGGGTATCAAGCAGCCGGTAATGTATGCCGAGC
Organism: uncultured Muribaculaceae bacterium; assembly: GCA_947386115.1. Classification (GTDB taxonomy): domain Bacteria; phylum Bacteroidota; class Bacteroidia; order Bacteroidales; family Muribaculaceae; genus JAAVFS01. Next base: position 7,417 of record CANDNO010000025.1, on the reverse strand, counting down.
TCGACTGGGATGCACTCGTTAAGCTGTCGCTCAAGAAGAGCGTGAGCTACACCGCCCTGCCCAAGACTATGCCTGTAAACCGCGACCTGGCATTGCTGCTTGACAGCGCTGTTACTCTCGACCAGGTTGTCAAGGTAGTGAGCGATAGCGAGAAGCGCCTGCTCAAGGGCGTTCGCCTCTTCGATGTCTACGAGGGCAAGAACCTGCCCGAGGGCAAGAAGTCTTACGCGATATCCATCACCCTGCAGGACGAAGAGAAGACCTTGCAGGACAAGCTTATCGACGCCACGATGACCCGTATCGTCGAAAACCTCAAGAAACAGCTTGGCGCTGAATTGAGATAATAATCACGAACTGAGAATTATAACTAATAAATCATCATAATCACACTATGGGAAGAGCTTTTGAATACCGCAAAGCAAGAAAACTCAAACGCTGGGGTAACATGTCGCGTACATTTACCCGCATTGGTAAAGAAATAACTATCGCTGCCAAGGCCGGCGGACCCGACCCCGACACCAACCCCCGTCTGCGCGCTCTGATGCAGAACGCCAAGGCTGCCAACATGCCCAAGGATACCGTCGAGCGTGCCATCAAGAAGGCTACCGACAAGGATTCGAGCGATTATAAGGAGATTACCTACGAGGGATACGGCCCCTTCGGCATCGCTATCTTCGTTGAGGCTGCTACCGATAACAACACCCGCACTGTTGCCAACGTGCGCTCATATTTCACAAAGCATGGCGGCTCGCTGGGTACACAGGGCTCGCTGACATTCCTTTTCGACCATAAGAGCCTCTTCAAAATCAGACCCAAGGATGGTGTGGGCATGGACGACCTGGAGCTCGAACTCATCGACTATGGTGTTGACGAACTCATCAACGACGAGGATGAGGAGCTGGGCGAGTACATTGCTCTCTATGGCGGCTTTGAGGATTATTCCAACATCCAGAAGTACCTTGAGGAGAACGGCTTCGAAATCATTTCGTCGGAGTTTGTACGTATTCCCAACGATCTCAAGGAGGTAACCGCCGAGCAGCGTGCTACTCTCGACAAGCTTCTCGAGAAGCTCGAGGAGGACGAGGACGTGCAGAACGTCTTCCACAACATGAAGGAAGAGGACGAAGAGTAAAGATTTTAGGAATTGGGAATTAGGAATGTGGAATAGTTTTGTTCCATATTCCTTGCTCCCTCCTTGATTCTACTATTCGGAATTACTTTCGTCTACTTATTAATAGCTTACTTCCACGCGGCACGCCGCGTCCCTACCATCATCCAAACTGTTTAAACGTGTTTTCAGGAATTGTTGAAGAGGCTGCGACCCTGGTTGCTGTGACTCCACGGGGTGGCAATATCGACCTCACACTCAAATGTTCGTTTGTCAATGAACTCAAGATCGACCAGTCGGTCGCTCATAATGGCGTGTGTCTCACTGTGGTAAGTGTCGATGACGACGCTTACACTGTAACCGCTATACAGGAAACGCTTGATCGCTCCAACCTGGGTCTGCTCAAGCCGGGCGATCGTGTCAATCTGGAGCGCTCGATGCTTATGAACGGTCGCCTCGACGGCCACATCGTGCAGGGGCATGTCGATTGCACTGCCGAGTGTGTCGATATCGAGGAGGTCGACGGCAGCCGCTATTTCAAGTTTGTATATGCCGTTGATCCCGAGCTTATTGCCAAGGGATATGTCACGGTTGAGAAAGGGTCGGTGACGGTGAACGGCGTGAGCCTTACCGTGTGTGACAGCGAGCGCGACAGCTTCCGTGTAGCCATCATTCCCTATACATTTGAGCACACCAACTTTGGTGACATCAAGGTGGGCTCGCGTGTAAATATCGAGTTTGACATCATAGGCAAATATCTGAGCCGCCTTGTCGAACTCAAGAACTGAACATTAACCGGCTCTTATATTGCAATATCTTGGCTAAGAAAGTAGTAGAGACACCGTTGATGAAGCAATACTTCGAGATGAAACGCAAGCATCCCGATGCGGTATTGCTGTTTCGTGTAGGTGATTTCTACGAGACTTTCAGCGACGATGCCATCACAGCGAGCGAGATACTGGGCATAACGCTTACCAAGCGTGCCAACGGCGCGGCGTCGTCGGTCGAGCTGGCCGGATTCCCGCATCACGCTCTCGACACATATCTGCCCAAGCTCGTGAGGGCCGGCAAGCGTGTGGCTATATGCGAGCAGCTTGAGGACCCCAAGACCGTCAAGGGACTGGTGAAGCGAGGTATCACCGAGCTTGTGACTCCCGGCGTGTCAATCAACGACAATATCCTTGATAATCGCGAGAATAACTTTTTGGCCGCCGTTCATTTCGGCAAGCAGGATGTGGGCGTGGCCTTCCTCGATATCAGTACCGGCGAGTTTATGGCCTCGCAGGGACCGGCCGATTATGTCGACAAACTGCTGGGCAACTACTCTCCCAAGGAGGTCCTGATTGAGCGTGGCAGGAAAGACCGCATGATGGCCGATTTCAGCGGGCGCTATCTCACGACCGATCTTGACGACTGGATATTCACTCCCGGCACCGCAAGCGAGCGTCTGCTCAAACAGTTTGAGACCGGAACGCTCAAGGGATTCGGTCTCGACGGCATGCCCATGGCCATTATCGCAGCCGGTGCTATAATGCACTATCTCGATATCACCGAGCACACTATGACCGGGCATATAACCGGTCTGAAGCGTATCGAGGCCGACCGTTTCGTTAGGCTCGACAACTTCACCGTGCGCAACCTCGAGCTTGTGGGGAGCAACAATACCGACGGCAAGTGTCTGCTCGATGTTATCGACCGCACCATCAGTCCTATGGGCGCGCGCATGTTCAAGACGTGGCTGCGTTTCCCCCTCAAGGACGTAAAGGAAATCAACGAGCGCCTCGATATAGTTGAATATTTCTTCAAGAACCCCGATGACCGCGACGCTCTGCGCGAGCAGCTTGCCCGTGTGGGCGATATGGAGCGACTTATCTCCAAGGTGGCCCAGCGGCGTGTATCGCCCCGCGAGCTCATCCAGCTGCGCAATGCGCTGGCAACGATTCCGGTCATCCGTAAAATATGTGCCGAGTCATCACACCCCGCCCTCGAGGCCCTCGCGCGCAATCTAAACCCCTGCGACGAAATTCGCGAACGTATCACCCACGACATTGTCGAGGATGCTCCTATCGCGCTAAACCGTGGCGCTGTTATCAACCGTGGTGTTGATGCCGAGCTCGACGAGCTGCGGGATATAGCCTGTAGCGGCAAGGATTACCTCACGGGTATCGTTCAGCGCGAGGTAGCTGCAACGGGCATAGGAAGCCTTAAAATAGGCTTCAACAACGTTTTTGGCTACTATATAGAGGTAACCAATACTCATAAGGACAAGGTGCCGGCCGACTGGATTCGCAAGCAGACGCTTGTGAACGCCGAGCGATATATCACCGAGGAACTCAAGGAGTATGAGAACAAGATTCTCGGAGCGCAGGATAAGATAGAGGTGCTCGAGGCCCGTTTGTATGCCGATGTAGTTGCGGCTGTAGCCCGTGCTGTGGCTCCCATACAGATGGATGCCAAGGTGATAGCTACGATCGACTGCCTCGTGGGACTCACCGTGGCCGCTATCGAGAACCGATACAATCGTCCGGTGGTCGATGACTCGCTCACTCTCGATATTACCGAGGGGCGTCACCCTGTGATAGAACGCCAGCTTGACCCCGGCAACGAGTACATCTCCAACAGTGTACATCTTGACAACGACGGCACGCAGGTGATGATGATCACCGGTCCCAACATGTCGGGTAAGTCGGCATTGTTGCGCTCTACAGCCTTGAATGTGCTTATGGCCCAGATGGGTAGTTTTGTAGCTGCCCAATCGGCGAGGATAGGCGTTGTCGACAAGATTTTTACCCGCGTGGGGGCCAGCGACAATATTTCGCAAGGCGAGTCAACCTTTATGGTCGAGATGACCGAGGCCGCATCTATTCTTAATAATATGAGCGAGCGAAGCCTGATTCTCTTCGATGAGCTTGGTCGCGGAACATCGACCTACGACGGCATCTCGATAGCCTGGGCCATAGTGGAATACATCCATCAGTGCCGCCAGCATCCCAAGACGCTCTTTGCAACCCATTACCACGAGCTCAACGAGATGGAAAAGAGTTTCAACAGGGTTGTTAATTTCAACGTTTCGGTAAAGGAAATCAACGGCAAGGTGGTTTTTCTGAGGAAGCTTAAGCCCGGCGGCAGCGAGCATTCGTTTGGTATTCATGTGGCAAAGCTTGCCGGCATGCCCCGCGTGATTGTAGAGCGAGCCGATGAAGTGCTTAAACACCTCGAAGCCAATGCTCGGCGCGATGGAGCCGAGCAGATCGTACAGGCGCCGGCCGGTCGAGACATAGCCTCGATCGACGCCCCCGACGGCATGCAACTCTCATTCTTCCAGCTTGATGACCCCATCCTGGCCCAAGTGCGCGACGAACTCCTGGGCATCGACATCAACAACCTCACCCCCATGGCCGCCCTCAACAAGCTCAACGACATCCGCTCCATCCTCACCGGTAAGTAAGTTAGGTTCAAGGCGCGAGGTCCGAGATTGTAGGGACGCGGCGTTCCGCGTGGAACCCGGTATGAATCAACGTGTTACAACAAGACGGTATGGGCGCGATAAATCGCACCAGCCGGAGACAAAAAAGGTTCGAGGTACAAGGCGCGAGGTCCGAGAACTGTAGGGACGCGGCGTGCCGCGTGGAATTCGCGGCATTTTTAATTTACAGCAATTATTGGGTCAGGGCGTCGACTCGGTCGGTTATGACGGTAGGGCGTATGCCGGCGAGGCATCGGAAATCGCCCGTGAGACACGGTTTGTTGCCGAATACCGAGCATGGGCGGCACGGGATGGGCAACTGGATGTTGTTTTCCTCGGGTACACGCCAGCCGCCGAATCCACAGTAAGGATGTGTCGCTCCCCACACGGCAATGACGGGCGCTCCGGCCAGTGCTGCCATGTGCATGTTGGCCGAGTCCATCGTTATCATCGCGTCAAGGTCGTGGAAGAGCGTGAGTTCTACGGCAAATCCGTGGCGTTTTCCTGCAAGCGATGTAGTCGACGGATATTTGCGGGCCCATTCGCTCAGTATTTTCTGCTCGTAAGGTCCTCCGCCAAAGAGAAATACCTTGGTGTTGTGACGTCCCGACAACTCGCGCAGAACCTGCTCCATGAGGTTGACGGGGTAGATTTTGCCCTCATGTTTTGCAAACGGGGCTATGCCTATCCATATCTCACCCTGTTGTTTGGGGGGCGTAATGGCAGCGTAGACCGACGGGTCGGACGGCGAGTTGTCAAACAGTCCGGTGAATCGTGGCGTGGCCGGCAGTCCGATGGCTGCAAGGGCCTCGCGATAGCGGTCGATCGAGTTGGTGAGCGGGAGCATCACCTTGCCCGACCGGCGTGTAAGGCGCTTCTTCTCGGCTCGTCCTTTGTCTATGCGGCACGTTTTGATACCGTGCAGGCGGGCGGCCAAGCGGAGCATTTTGGTGCGCAGCACATCATGTAGATCGACATAAGCGGTGATATTGTAACGCTTTATCATCAGCGACATGAGCCGCCACATCCCGGCGAGACCTTTGTATTTATTTAGGTCGGCCCCCTCGATGATGAGGTTGTCGGGCTTGTTGATAAAGAGGCCAGCCATTGATGAGCGTGTGAGCATCACGACAGTAGTGTCGGGATGGGCCATGCACGCATCGTATAGAGCGGGTATGGTCATGGCCACGTCGCCCAGAGCCGAGAAACGTGTAGCCAAAACCACATTCTTTGTTGTGTTATTTCGAGGCATAAAGTACCGGGTTGGTGTCCGGGTCGTTATACATTTTCATCTGTCGGTACACTTTCATGTATTTGCGTCCGGCCGCGATGTCATCGAGCAGAGTGTCGATGGCTGTGATAAGGTCCTGACGCTGCTCGAGCAGAACGTCGAGTTTGGCGCGGCACTTGGCGATATGTGCCTGTGAGGCATCGGTGCGTGCCACCTCCTGCTGCATGTGGTATATCTTGAGAGCGAGAATCGACAGGCGGTCAAGTGCCCATGCGGGACTCTCGGTGTTGATAGTGGCGTCGGGAGCAACCTTGACGTCGGCGTAACGGTTGCGGTAATATGTATCGAACTCCTCGACCATATCTGTGCGGTCCTGGTTGGAGCGGTCAATACGGCGTTTAAGCGCCAGAGCGTCGACAGGGTCAATCTCGGGGTCGCGGATAATATCTTCAAGGTGCCACTGAACGGCATCGATCCAGTTTTTCTCGTAAAGTGTGTGCTCAAACTCTCCGTCGGGGTAGGGATTGTTGTGAGGTGCGTCTACGTGATCAGTGATATGATAGTCGGCGGTGGCGCGTTCAAACACGTTGTAACAGTTTTGGGCTTGAGTCATGTCAGGTTATTTATAGTAAGATATTACTTTGGTTACTTGAGATAGTTTACAAACGTACAAAAAACATTTCATACGCGCAATATTTTTGATGCGAGTTTGGAGAAAAAGCGAGTTGCTATTGTTAACGAGCGTAAACAAATTGTGTGAAATCATCTTTTAAGTTAAAAAGATGTTAAATGGATGCATTTTTTTATGGCAAAATTATGCTGTAAAACATATTTCGTGTACTTTTGTATCAGTTTTTCATGGTATTAGATTTAAGGTAAGAAGATTATTCGTCGGGATGACGGATAATTTTTTTTGCCCTTAAAAATACCGATTGAAAAGAATCCCCTGATTATGAGAATGATATCATCGCAACAGCAGCTCGAGCAGGCCGCCATCGAGGCCGGCGTGCTACCGTTTTTTGCCAATCATATAACCGGCTTCTCGGTTGAGGAGATGGCTGCGCCCGGCATGTTGTTCGGCGACGGCGCCGGTGACTATGGTTGCTGGGAATGGAAAGGGCCTGTGATACGCGAGATGATGACGGCCTACGGCAAGTTCTTCAATCGTAAAGCCGGCTTCGTGGCAGTGGATCTGCTCCCCGATTTTCTTAATTACCGACGGTCGGCCTATAGGGTGGGGGCCGGAACGGTTGAAGAGGCAATCCTTGAGTTGTTATGCGGCACCGAAGCGAAGACATCGACCGAGCTTAAACGCCATATTCTCGGGACTTTCAAGCGCGAGGTTCCCGATGATTTGGAACAGGCGATGAGAAAGCCCAAACGTCAATCGCTCGAAGGCCCGCTGCAACGACTGCAGATGGGCGGCCATGTCATTATAGCCGACTTTGAATACAAGCATACCGCTCAAGGGGAGCGGTATGGATTTGGTGTAGCCGTTTACACCACCCCCGAGGCGCTGTTCGGTTTACATATTGCCGATCCCCACCGCACACCCCGCCTGTTTTCGTCACTTTTTTGTTCTGAAAAATTTAATTGCAGATTATCAGGGGTA
>CANDNO010000024.1 GCA_947386115.1 uncultured Muribaculaceae bacterium | reverse complement strand
TCGGTGACCCCACGAATGATCGTGGGGGTTGTTAGATTGAATAGCTCCGCTATTCGCTGCCTTGGTCATGGGGTGGGATTGTGTCCGTCGGGGTGGGGGGGGGGTAAATGCAACGGCTCCGCCGTTGTGCGGTAGGGCGGGGATTCGGTGACCCCACGAATGATCGTGGGGGTTGTTAGATTGAATAGCTCCGCTATTCTCTGCCCTGGTCCGCTCTGTGATTATGTCCGTCGGGGTGGGGGCTGTTCATTTGGGATGTCCGACCCCATGCGGGGTCGTGGTCGCATGGGGTCATCTTACCACGGGTGACAAGCACCCGCGGTTAACAAAATGCGCAGGCCTCCGGCCTGGCACTTCACAATCACTTAGCTATACACTGCCTCGCGCCCCGTACCTGGAACCTCGAACCTTGGGCCTCTAGGGCTTATTCCACGCGGCACGCCGCGTCCCTACCAGTCTCGTGCCTCGTACCTCGTACCCCGGACCTGGAACCTTGAACCTTGTACCTTGGGCCTCAGGGGCTTATTTAACGCGGCACGCCGCGTCCCTACAAGTCTCGGGCCTCGGACCTTGAACCTTGTACCTCGTACCTCGGGCCCCGTACCTTGGGGCTAATTTGTGGGGAGGGGCTGGGCGTAGGCGCCGAGGGTGTTGGTGGGGGTGCGGGGGTAGCCGTAGGGGTCGGTGGTGAGCGCGGCGGGGATTAGGTCGGGGTCGGCGGCGCCGATGGCGGGGGACTCGGGGTACAGGCGGTAGTCGAAGTGGTAGTCCTGGCGCACGGTGCCGTAGAGCGGGTCGAGGCCCCAGAGGCAGTTGATGAAGTGGTCGTCGTCGCATCCTTCGCTCTTGAGCAGGCAGTTGCGTAGGGTTACGTCGGTGCCGGTGAGGTCGCCATGCGACAGGTCGGTGCCGTTGCCGTAGATGATGCAGTTGTCGATTGTGGCGGTGAGCAGGGGCAGGTCGGTGTCGGGGGCCGGCTCGTCGGGGCTGACGTGGTAGAGTTGCACGGCGGGTCCGCCGAGGACGCTGAAGAGGTAGTAGTTGGCCACGGTACAGTTGACGAGTCGCGCGGTGCCGCCTTGCAGGGCTACGACTCCGGCTGCTGCATCGGCGAGCTCGCAGCCGAGGGCTTCGATTGCCGAGTAGGATGACAGCAGGGCATATTCCTTGGAGTTGCGCAGCTGGCAGTTGAGCATATACAGTGACGGGGCGGCGTCGGCGTAGGGTACGGAATCGACTATCACGCCCCAGTTGGTGTTGCGTATCGAGGTGTATTCGAGATGGTTATCGCGACTTGTTGGGGTGAAGTAGACACCTTCCCACTGGCCCGACATTATCTCGTAGTCGACGCGTCCCACGACTGTGCCCCAGCGGTCGCCGGTCATCTCGACGGTGGCTTCGGGTGTGCCCATAGAGCGTAGGGTGCCGTCGACCTGAAGGCGTGCGCCGTCGTGGAAGTGCAGTTTTGTGCCGGGCTCGAGCGTGAGTGTAGCTCCCTCGGCCACCATGAGGCTATCATATATTATATAGGGGCGTGTGGCGTCGAGGCGCGTATCGGCTGCGAGCACACGGCCGCGCAGGCGTGTGGCGTCGAGTCCGGTAGCGGTTATGACTACGGTCGATGTCACGCCGTTGGTGTTGATGTCGAGGTGGCGCTCGTAGAGGGTGGGGTGGTCGAGGCCGAGCTCGGGCAATGTGGCCTCGACGAAGACGAAGATTGAGTCTTTACTGCGAATCTCGACATCGCTGAACCGGCTGCCGGCAATGCCGTCGACATTGAGGCGAAAACAGCCGTCGGTGTCGTCGCGTAGTGCTATTGAGCTTATGTTTAGCGCTTTATCGTGGGGATTGAATATCTTGAACGAATATGTAGGGGTGGGCTCGGCCGTAAATAGGGTGCCGAGGGCGAGAGTGTCGACCGAGTAGCGGGGCTGGTGGGACGGCGATGTGGTGATGCCGTCCTCGATGCAGCCGGTGAGCGACAGCAGCAGTGCTATGGCCGAAAATATGCAGTATTTTAATTCTTTCATCATTCTCTAAACGTTGAATCAAAGGTTTTTATTATTTTTGTGGGAAATCTTAACATACTTCGATATGATTATAATAGCCGACGCCGGAAGTACGAAGACTACATGGACTCTGTGTGACGCGGGGTCAAGCACGACGGTGCGCACCTCGGGCATCAATGCCGCCACGATGGCGCCCGATGCCATAGCCAAGATTATAGCCGATGAATTGATGCCTCGTGTGGATGGACGATCGGTCTCGGAGGTCTATTTCTATGGGGCCGGAGTCGTTTCGGATTCTCGCAGAGAGGTGGTTGCCAATGCTTTGGCGGCTTTGGGCGCCGGGAGGGTCGAGGTGGAGAGCGATATGCTTGGAGCCGCGCGGGCAATCCTCGGGCGTGAGGCCGGCATAGCGTGCATCCTGGGTACGGGGTCGAACACCTGTCTCTATGACGGCGATCGAATTGTCGATAATGTGCCCGCACTGGGCTATATTCTTGGCGACGAGGGTAGCGGGGCGTCGATAGGGCGCCGGTTTGTGGGTGATCTTTTCAAGCGCCTGTTCCCCGGCGAGGTCGAGGCGGTGTGGCGCGAGCGAGTGGGGCTAGATATGGCCGATGTCATCGAGCGCGTGTATAGGCAGCCGGGGGCTAATGTCTTTCTCGGGTCGCTCGTACCGATGGTCAGCGAGCTGATGGCCGTCGAAGCTGTCTCGGCGATGGTCGAGGATGAGTTTGACCGCTTTTTCGTGAGGAATGTCGAGCGCTACGCCACCGGGTGCCGGCGGCTGGGATTCATAGGCTCGGTTGCAGTGAATTTTGCCGATGTGCTCGATGCTGTGGCCGGGCGTCACGGCTATACGATAGCCGCTCTCGAGGCCGACCCGATGCCGCTTCTCGTCAAGTTCCACGGTTGTGGATAAAAAGGCGAAAAAAATTAACCAAAAATAATGCGTAATGCTGAAAAATTTCTGTAATTTTGTGAGCAAGAAAACCTAAATATAACAAGATATGTCAAAAGTAACAGTAGTAGGCGCCGGCAACGTAGGTGCAACTTGTGCCAATGTATTGGTTACCACCCAGGTAGCTGATGAGGTAGTTCTTATCGATATCAAAGAAGGCCTGTCGGAAGGCAAGGCTATGGACATCAACCAGACTGTTAACATCCTCGGTCTTCAGACACGTCTCACCGGCGTGACCAACGACTACGAGAAGACAGCCAACAGCGATGTAGTAGTTATCACATCGGGTATCCCCCGCAAGCCCGGTATGACCCGCGAGGAGCTCATCGGTGTAAACGCCGGTATCGTTAAGTCGGTTACCGACAACATCCTCAAATATTCACCCAACGCAGTTATCGTGTGCGTATCCAACCCCATGGACACCATGACCTATCTTATCCACAAGACATCGGGTCTTCCCAAGAACCGTATCATCGGTATGGGCGGTGCACTTGACAGCGCACGTTTCAAATATTTCCTGAGCATCGCTCTCGGCGCCAACCCCACCGAGGTTGAAGGCATCGTAATAGGCGGTCACGGTGACACCACCATGATTCCTCTTACCCGCTTTGCTGCTTATCGCGGTGTTCCCGCCACCAACTACCTCGACGACGAGAAGCTCGCTACCGTAGCTGCCGACACCATGGTAGGCGGTGCTACTCTCACCAAGCTCCTCGGCACATCGGCATGGTATGCCCCCGGTGCTGCTTCGGCACAGGTTGTAGCTGCTGTTCTTCACGACCAGAAGCGTCTCATCTCTTGCTCGGCTCTGCTTGATGGCGAGTATGGCGAAAGCGACATCTGCATCGGCGTTCCCTGTATCCTCGGCAAGAACGGTATCGAGAAAATCGTTGAATTCCCCCTCAACGACGCCGAGAAGGAGAAATTTGCCGCCAGCGCAGCTGCCGTTCGCAAGACCAACGCAGCACTTGCAGGCGCACTCTAAATCGAAACTAATTATCAAATTTTGATATAATCTCAATTAGTGGAGCGGAGCTTGTGAAAGTTCCGCTTTACGCTTATAATAAAGCCTCGCGACGTAGAAATCGCGAGGCTTTGTCGTCTTATTTGTGCAAATACATGCTTCAAATTATATGTCAAGTGAAGTATCAAGTTGAGAACTATATTCAATAAAGAAATTGCGTTTGAGCGCTTTGCTGATACTTAGTAAAAGATCAGTATTAATTGATTTCTGAGAAAATATATAGTATATATTAGAACGTTGACAATGTATTTTATTAGCCAGCCAGGTAGGAGTTCGTTCCTGTCTGTATAATTCTTCTTTTATTATGTGTCCTATGTGTATCATAAAGATATATGAGCTGAACACTATTCTCTACAGTCAACCGAGGTACCGCCAAGCACCAGACAACCTATAGGCATAGCGCGTCAGCCCATATATACACGGGCTGAACTTCACACTAATGCTCATTCTTGTTGTCTTATGAAAATTGGCGGTTTTCGATTGAAAGAATTAGAGCAAGGAAGCTCAATAATTTATATGTATGTTATATTCCTGTTTTTATCTTATAAATAATAAATGTTTGGTTTCCTACAAAAGTAGATTATTTTACATATATTTCCTAATATCAAATGATGTTGTGCGTCAAAAAATTTGACACAAAAGTATAATATGTAGTGCGTAATCGTTAAAAATGCGTTCATAACAATCCTTAAATTTGTGATAAATAATTATAAAAACCAATGAAACGATTTCTATTATTAGCATTGCAAATTGTTCTGTGTACATTTTGCATTTTTTCAATACAGGCTAAGAGCACTGTAGCTGTTTATGTTCAAGGTAAGAGCTTGTCAGCTGATGAAAAGTCAATGATAAGTTCGGCTGTCCTATCAAGAATGTCATCTAATTCAAATTATATACCTTATGAAAGAGATGAATCATTTCTTGATGCTGTCACAAAGGAGCATGACTTCCAATTGTCAGGTGAAGTATCAGATAAAGAAATCCGTTCGATTGGTAAAATGTGTGGAGTTGATTATGTAATAGTGATTAAAGTTACTATACCCACATATGGAAAATGCAATATGGCTTCGCGTATGATAAACATTACGAGTGGTCGTGTGATAAAATCGGATAATTATTCGCGTAATTATGAAGGAAGTTATACCGAAGTTCTCATTCCGATGGCTAATTATGTTACTCACAGAATGTTTAATCAATAATCTATATGAAGATACATAATTATTTATTATTAATTTGCGTTATTTTTGCAAGTCTGCTTTGTCCCGTGGCTGCTTTCAGTCAAGAGACTGTAGCTGTTTACGTGACGGGAAACGGAGCCGATGAAAGTCAGAAAAAGTTTATTGAGACTAAGCTTGTTGAGGCTATAATAAATACCCGACAATATCAGGCTGTAGAACGAACAGCTGATTTTATGTCGGTTCTTTCTAAGGAAATGGATTTCCAGCTGTCGGGTGAGGTGCCTGTTGATAAGATTACAGCCGTAGGACAGAAGTTTGGTGTAGAAAGAGTTATAGTTGCAAACGTCGGGATGTTATACGGCGATTTATTTGTGACATCGCGTTTGATAAATATTCGTTCGGGAAGTGTTGAAAAACAGGCCTCAACAAATGGTTCGGCCAACAATATAAATGAACTTTCTGAGTTGTCCCGACAAATTGCCTACGATTTGTTAGGCCAAAGATTAGCGTTGAATTATTCTACGTTACCAATAAACTTGTCTCTTTGTGTAAGAAAAGAAGGACATACCTATTATTTGACACGTAGCCAATGGGCTGAATTGGATGTTAATGCCAGAAGTGCATTTAAGAAAATCGGAATATATATTGATTGTAGTAGTCCGTTTATACTGGAATTGTTTGATTCCGGCAGTAACGACCATAGTAGAGCCGGAAATACCCCGAGTAAAGAACAGTTCCAAACGATATATAATTATAGTGGAACTATCAATTCATTGCTTTATACTTTTGGTGGTGAATCGATGTCGGGATATTATTGGTGTTCTACTATTGCACCGCATAAAAAGGCATGGCGTATAGATCTAAGAAATGGCCAGTTCAGGCAACATGATAATACAGCCTATTATAAAATTCGAAATATAATTAGATAAACAAAAATCGCCTCTTCTTATTTGTGTGAGAAAGAGGCGATTTTGTTTAACGGTTAGATGGCGGGGGTGTCGAGGGGTTTGGCTTCCCAGCCGAGGGCCGAGGCGCCGAGTACTGCTGCGTCGGCTTCTTTCAGCTCGCTGGGCAGGATCTTGACTTTGCCTTTCCAGATGCTGAGCATGTTCTTTTCCATCGAGTTGCGCATGGGGCGGAACAGGAGCTCGCCGCTCTTGGCGAGGCCACCGAAGATTACGAATGCTTCGGGTGCCGAGAATACGGTGAAATCGGCCAGGGCTTCGCCCAGGATGTTGCCGGTGTACTCGAATATCTCGTTGGCGATAGCGTCGCCTGCGATGGCTGCGTCATAAACGTCCTTGGATGTGATCTGGTCGATGGGGATGTTGCGCAGGAGCGAGGGCTCGGTCTTGATTTCGAGGAACTCGCGGGCAGTGCGTGCAACTCCGGTAGCCGAGCAGTAGGTCTCGAGACAGCCTGTGCGACCGCAACCGCAGAGGCGGCCGTTGCTGCGCTTCGAGATCACGTGGCCGAGTTCGCCTGCGAAGCCGTCGTGGCCGTAGACAAGCTGGCCGTTGATGACGATGCCTGAGCCTACGCCGGTTCCGAGGGTAATCATTATGAAGTCTTTGAGGCCGCGGGCGGCGCCGTAGGTCATCTCGCCGATGGCGGCTGCGTTGGCATCATTGGTGATGGCTACGGGGATGCCGAATTTCTCGCTTACAATCTGAGCCAGAGGCAGGGGAGTGGGCCAGGGGAGGTTGGCGCATTCCTCGATGAGGCCGGTGAAATAGTTGGCGTTGGGAGCGCCGATTCCGATACCGTGAATCTTGCCCTCGGTGTCGGTATCTTTCATAAGCTTGGTTAGTTCTGTGTGCAGTTCGTCTACATAGTCGTTGAAGTCACTGTGCTTCAGTGTTTTGATAGAAGAACTTGCAAGCACTACGCCACGGGCGTCTACGATTCCGAACACGGTGTTGGTACCGCCTATATCGATACCTACTACAAAGGGTTTACTCATGATATTCGTTTTGTTATAAAGTAAGATGATTTAATCTATTTGTAGGAGCAAAGTTATATAAAACATTTGAACATGCAAGACGCGGCAAGTTATTTTTTGTAACCTTTGCATCCTTTAGCACCTTTCACGCCACCGCCGCCGAGCGAGAATATGTTGCGGTCGTAGGTCTGTGTCTTCATGGCCAGCTCGCGGCGGCGCTTGATGGCAAGTGCCACGAGGCGCTCCATGAGCTTGTCGAATGACAGGCCTGTCGCTTCCCACAGGTAGAACGACAATGACCCGGGAATGGTGTTGATCTCATTTACATATATATCGCGTGTCTTGCTGTCGACTATGACATCGACGCGGCTCACTCCGTGGCATGACAGCACGCGGAAAGTCTCGCCGGCGAGGAACTTGATGCGTTCGGTCTCCTCGGCGGGGAGGTCGGCCGGAATACGTTTCTGTGATGCCTGCATACCCTTGGCTCCTTTTGTGCCACCCATGTATTTGTCCTCGTAGGTGAGGAAATCGCCTGTCTTGATGGGCTCTTCGAGCACCGACATGGTGTAGTCGTCACAGTCGCCGAGCACCGAGCAGTTGATTTCCTGAAGATTCTCGACGAGGTCCTCGACGATGATGCGTGTCGAGTAACGCTCGGCGTCTTCTACGCGGCTGTTGAGCTCCTCGCGGTTGTTGGCGCGACCGATGCCTACGCTTGAGCCTAAGTTGGCGGGCTTGACAATCACGGGGTAACCGATGGTCGACTCGATGCGCTCGGTGAGTTCGTCGCGCTGCTTGAACCATTGCTTGTCGGTGAACCACACGTAGTCGACTACGGGGATTCCTGAGGCCTGGAGAATCATTTTCATGGTGATTTTGTCCATGCCGTTGGCCGAAGACAGGGTGTTACAGCCGGCGTAAGGAATGCCGATGGTCTCGAGCAGGCCCTCAAAAGTGCCGTCCTCGCCATTGGAGCCGTGCAGCACGGGTATCACGACATCGAGAGTGGTGACGATGTCCTTGCCCATGAACGGTTTCTTGTCGAGGTAGAGGTTGAAGTTGCCTGTCTCGGGGCGCATGTAGACCTGGCGGCAACGCTTGAGCAGCGCGGGAATGTCGCGATAGTTGTCTACCTCGAAGAGCGCGTCGCCCGTGTACCACTGTCCGTCTTTGGTGATGTAAATCGGTGTTACATCGAAGCGGTCGCGGTTGATGGCGTGCATGGCCTGTGAGGCCGAGATTACTGAGATTTCATGCTCGGTGGAGCGTCCGCCGAAGAATACTCCTATATTGGTTTTCATTGCTATCAGTGATTTTATAATGGTCGGTTATCGTATGTTACTTGAATGTGTCGGGTAAATCGTTCTCGTAGAGCACCGTGTCGCCTGGGCGGGCTATCGAGGCCAGTACCTGCTGGGCCTGTGCAAACGAGTCGACGGCGTGGACGTGCGAGTCGTCGAGGGTGGCCGCATCGGTTATTCCACCGATAATCGCGTCGCGGTTGTAAGCTCCCACGATTATGGCATGGTCGACGTTGCGGGCGATGTGTTGGCCCAGGCGCCGGTTGTATTCTTCCTGTTTGTCGCCAAGCTCGATCATGCCCGGGGTGATAATGATGCGCTTTCCGCCGGTCATGCGCGAGAGCACGTCGACCGCCATGCGCGAGCCGTCGGGGTTGGAGTTGAACGCGTCGTCGATGATGGTGATTCCGCCGGGTGTGCGTTTGACGTTGAGGCGATGCTCCACCTGCTCGATTTTTTCAACGGCATACCTGATTTTTTCGGCAGGCACTCCGAGATACACGGCAACGATCACGGCAGCCATGAGGTTGGAGATATTGCACTCTCCCACGAGGCGTGTGTGCAGCGTGACCGAGTAGCCGTCGGGGCCGTTGACGGTAAAGCGAGTGCCGTCGTGGGCATACTCGATGTCGCTTACGCTATAAGCCGCATTGCCGGTGTTGTTTACTGCATAGCGGCTGCAGCCTACATTGTCGACCGGACGATTGGCGACGTAGGGGAAATCGTCGTTTATGACGGCGAGCCCGTCGGCAGGCAGCGAGTCGATTAGCTCGAACTTGGTGCGCTGCACGTTCTCGATTGTCTTGAACGACTCGAGGTGCTGTTCGCCTACGGCGGTCACGATTCCTATCGAGGGGTGGACGAGGTCGCATATCTCCTTGATGTCGCCGGGCTGTTTGGCTCCCATCTCGACGATAAACACCTCGTTGTAGGGCTTGAGATATTCGCGAACGGTGCGTATGACGCCCATTGTGGTGTTGAACGAGCCGGGAGTCATCAGCGTGTCAAACTGTTCCGACAGTATGCGCTGAAGGTAGTGTTTGGTGCTCGTCTTGCCATAGCTGCCTGTGATGCCTATGATCTTAAGGTCGGGCATGGAGGCGAGAATGTCGCGGGCCTCGTTATAGTAGCGACGGTTGATGGATTTCTCGACCGGCTTGAGCAGCCAGTTGGCTGCCAGCATGACGAATGGTGATGCCACGGCCATGGCAAGAGCTACGGCACAGGTTGTTACCGGATTGAAAGTGAGAAACCATATAGCCGCCGTGATGCCGTAGGCAATCACGAGTGACGTGATAAGAATGCGCCAGGCGCGGCGTGTCATCACCAGGGGTTTCTTATAGTGTTTGCGTGCCAGGGAAATCATGCATCCGGCTACGATGAGCGATGCGCAGAGGCCCGTGAGGCCAAACGGCAGGTGGTGTACGAGCAGGAGGAACAGGGCGATGCATCCCATGATGCGTGCCGGACGGGTCGACTCGCCGCTCGTGTTGAACCAGCGGGTGTAGCGCTCGTTGCGATAAGAGTTCTGTTGCAGCATCATGAGGTCGCGGCGGAATACCTGGATGAGGTAAACCGCTGTGAGCGCGCCGAGTATTGATGCTATTATTATCTCGATTTGTGGCATTATTGGCAGTAATTTTATTGTTTGGGTTGTAGGAAGTTAGTCAGGACGGTGGCAAAAGCTCGCTGATTGTCAAGAAAGCTGTAGTGGCCGCAACCGGCAAACGAAACAAGGCCTGCGTCGGGTATGAGCTTCTCCATCTTTTTGGCATCGCTGAGCGGGGTTGCGGTATCGTTTTCGCCCCAAAGCAGTAGGGTAGGTGCCTTGATGAGCGGCATGACGCCCGTGAGGTCTTCGTTGACACATTTCGACAGCACACGGCGCATCATGGGCGATGCCTGCTGATAGTCGGCGCTGCCTCGGCGTGCTCTCATGGCGTCTACACGGGCCTGCCCGCGCTTTTTGCCGAGGAATGTCAGGGCGGCCCACTTGGCAAGTTTGAACGAATAAACCTTCAAGTAATACTTCAACGGACGGCGGGGTTTAACGCCGGCGGCATCGACAAGGACTACACGGCTCACGACGTTGCGCGATGCAAACAGGATAGCGACGCGGCCGCCAAACGAGTGGCCTATCAGCGTCGGCCTGTCGGCCTTTTCCTCTTCGGCCAGCTTTTCGATGACCTGTGTGTACTCTTCAACGCCCCAAGGAGTTCCATCGGCACGTTCCGGAGGTTCGGTCGACCGGCCGTGTCCAGGGAAATCGACCGTGATGACACGGTACCATTGTGCAACGATAGCGCGGATACTTTCCACTGTCTGGCCGGTGCAGCCCCATCCGTGCATGAGAATGACGGTGTCGGGCCCGTTGCCTGTCACGGTATAGTGCATGGTCACGCCCTCGTATGTCAATTGTTTATCCATGTGGGGGCTGATTGAGGATTCGTATAAAATTCAATAAGATTACGTAGCGTCCACCGGCAGGCGGGACAGAAGGCCGGCGTGTCGTTATCACGCATGCGGCAACGGTCGGCCGGGCGGTAAACTCCACGCGACGAGTAGGCAGCACCTTCGTAAACGCCGACGGGCCACCGGTCGGCCTCCTCGGCAGGGGTGGGAATCGGAGTCCCTTCTTCGAGCAGTGAGTGCCACTTGGGATGATCGGGTGTCGTGGTGACGTTGGGCTCCCACGGTTCGATAT
Source organism: uncultured Muribaculaceae bacterium (assembly GCA_947386115.1). Lineage (GTDB taxonomy): Bacteria > Bacteroidota > Bacteroidia > Bacteroidales > Muribaculaceae > JAAVFS01. Next base: position 22,613 of record CANDNO010000024.1, on the reverse strand, counting down.
CGGTAGGATAGGTGTCGGTCATGACATCGTTGTCATAGAAATACTCGTCGCCGAGGCCACCGAACGAGTGGCCGAATTCATGCACGACAACGGGTGCGAAACGCGCGTTGCGGGCCGTTGTCAAGGTGTATGAGTTGTAGATTCCGCCACCTCCATACTCGTCGGTGTTGGCGAGAATGATGATGTGCTCGTAGGGTATTCCGCGCAGGTGGTCGTGAATGGCCCGTACGTGGGGCGTCGTGAGGTATCGGTCGCTGTAGAACGTGCTGAAATGGGAGCCGACGGCAGTGTTGCGCCACTCGCCGAGGCGGGGAATGCTCACACCGCTGTCGATCGACGGGGAGGCCACGGCTACGAAGTTAAAGCGGTCGCGCATCGAAGCGAACGGCTCGTGGTTGAACATGCTCTCGACAGCCTGTGAGGCGTGTGTGTAGAACGAGTCCATTTCCTCAACGGTATATCCCTCGGCCAAAATGGCGACATCTATCACGTTGTGGCTGTCACCACCTCGGTGAATGTAACGGTGGGGCGTCACGGCTGTCGATGCCGACGGTCGCGAAATGAGAATGTCGGTAGGGTCGACCCGGTGGTTGTAGGTAGCGAGGGTATCGCGGCGCGAATCGGTCAGCGTCACCATGATGTCGACCGTCTCGCGCGGGAAAGGCAGCAGATAAACATTCTCGTAGGATCGAGGTGTAGTCTCGGCCTCGGGGGTGGACAGCCACTCGCTGAACAGCGTAGAGAACGTCGTGCGGTAGATGACGGTGCTGTCGGAAGCCGCGCGCATCACGATCGAACCGTTCCCTTCGAGCGGCATGACGTCGAGATGGTGACGGCGCCCGGCCCATCCGGCAGGGTCAAGACTCATCGCGTCGAGGAAAATTCCCGTATGCCCTGCGTCACCGGCAAAGGTATAGTCAACACGCAGGGTCGAGTCGGCAAAGAAATGTTCAAAGTCGACTGCGTGCATGCTGATTCCCACGAGCATGCAAGCGATTGCTGATAGACCGGCTCTCAGATTCATCACGTACTTAGTCCTCGGTAGCGGTTACCGGAAGCGGACGATTGAAGATTTCTTTGAACGAGATAAGGGATTCGGTGCGGGCGAGACCCAGACAAAGTAGCTTTTCCTGAATTATCTGCAACAGGTGGTCGTTGTTGCGGGCATACAGTTTTATGAAAAGGTCATAGCGACCCGTTGTGAAGTGGCATTCAACAACTTCGGGGATATCTTTCAGTCGATCTATAACCTCGTTGAGGCGCGAAGGATCTTTAAGGAAAAAACCTACATAGGAGCAAGTGTCATAGCCAATCGACGACGGGCTGATGATGAGCTCCGAGCCCTCGATCACGCCAAGCGACTGCAGGCGTGCGATGCGCTGATGTACAGCAGCACCCGAAACTTTACACTCTCGGGCAATCTCGAGAAACGGGCGTCGGGCGTTCTCGAGCAGAAGTTGAAGTATTTTAACGTCAAGAGAATCTAATTGTGGTCGTGCCATTGTATTACGGTTTATGTGATTATTAGAAACTGTTTAAAATTCATATCACTTTACTTTTTATGAGACGGTTAGTGCCTTTTTGTTGGATCTTCAGTCAAGTAGCCAAGGCCATGATCCTACATCGCAAACAAAAACACATCTGATACACTCTCTCAAAATCTGCATCACATAAATTTAAACAGTTACTCTGTACTTATGACCAAATCCTGCGACTCGGCCAATTATCATACAAAGGTACTAAAAGATTGTAAAAAAAAGATGCCTTTTACTTACGATTTTTTCTTCTTTGGAGAAACGGGAGTAGAAAAAAGCCTCCCGGTGGGGGAGGCTTTATGGTTGGGTTGTGGGAGGGGCTGATTACTGGATGCCGAGCTTGGCTTTTACCATGGGGGTGACGTCGACTACGTCGGTGCTCTCGTAGATGGCTGTGCCTACGGGGAAAATCATTGTGAATCCGTTCTCGGCGCCTACCTGTTTGATGGCGTTGATCATTTTTTCCTGGATGGGCTGCATGAGCTGTGCGTTCTGGCGCTCAAGATCCTGACGGGCTGTTGCGAGGAACTGTTTTGCACGCTCGTCCATCTCCTGGATTTCCTGTACACGACGGTCTTTGATGGACTGGGGTGTGTTGGCGTCGTTTGAGAGCTGCTGGAACTCGGCCATTTTCTTGTTCATTTCGTCCTGGAGGGTCTTGTACTCAGATTCGTACTTGTTGGTAGCTTCCTGAAGCTGAGTGTTGGCCTGTGTATATTCGGGCATGTTGGGGATGATTGCTTCAACGTCAACGGTTCCGAATTTAGCTGTCTGTGCGCAAATTACTGCGGGTATTGCCACACAAATGGCAAGAAGAAATTTCTTAATCATTTTCAAAAAGTATGGTTGGTTTAGTTATTAATTTCGTTAATTGTTTTGTTTGGTGAGGACAAAGATAAGTTATTTAGTTGGAATATCCTAACTTGGCGAGCACCTCGTTTGAAATATCTATGCGTGGCGATGCAAATACTATGTCGCTCGAACTGGCTCGGTCCATGATGAGCTGGTAGCCTCGTTCCTCGGATATCTTCTTGATGGCGTTGTAGACGTCGTCCTGTATGGGTTTGAGCAGTGACTGGCGCTTGGTGTTGAGCTCGCCTTCGGGACCGAAGTATTTGTAGCGCAGTTCGGTTGCTTCTTTCTCTTTGTCTACTACTTCCTGCTCGCGTGCTTTGACTTGGTCGGCGGTGAGGAATACTTTGTCTTGCAGGTATTTCTGGTAGAGCTCGGAGGCTTCGTTGTTGAGGTTTTCTACCTCGCGCTGGTAGCGCTGCGACAACTGGTTGAGCTGTTCGTTGGCCATCTCGTAGGCGGGAATGTTTTTCATTATGTATTCCATGTCGACAAGTGCGAACTTCTGGGCTGATGCACAGAATGCTGCGGCTACTACAAGCATTAGAGTCAATAATACTTTTTTCATTTTGGTATTGTTTATGCGTTGTTTAAGACAATGCAAGGTTAAGTGTTAAAGGTTATTTAATACGTCGATTTATTAATTTTACCAGTGCAAATATTCCTACAATCATTCCCGGGATACCCGCGAGCAGCATGAATATCATAATGAGTGATGACCATGGATTGCCCTGTGGAACGCATTCGCCAGCGCCTCCGGAGGTTATTGCATCTGTTTGAATCAATAAATCCAACATATTATATATATTAGACAAATGAGAGGGGAAAAGGTTTAGAATTCTTGTCCGAGGATGAAATGGAAGTGGCTGCCGCCCTTGATGCCGTAGACGGTGTCGAAGCCGTAGGCCCAGTCGATACCCATCATGCCGACCATGGGGAGGAAGATGCGGACGCCGACGCCGGCGCTGCGCTTGAGGTCGAACGGTGAGAAGTCTTTGACTGATGTCCAGGCGTTACCTCCTTCTACGAATGCGAGGCCGTAGATCGTTGTCGAGGTCTGGAGCATGAAGGGGAAGTGGAGCTCGGCTCCGAGGCGGGTATAGGCGTAGCCTTCGCGTCCCCACGGGGTGAGGGCTCCGTTCTCGTAACCGCGCAGGGCGATGGTCTCGGTGGCATAGGTGTATGATCCCGACATGCCGTCACCACCTACGTAGAATGTCTCGAAGGGTGATTTGAGATACTTGTTGTAGCTGCCGAGCAGGCCGAAGTCGGCGCGGGTCATGAGCACAAGGGTGTAGGTCTCGGCGTTGTTGAGCGGGGTATATGTGCGGGATTTGAAGCGCAGTTTCCAGTACTCGATCCAGTTGTACATCTGTTTCTTAGACTCGGTGGTGTTCTCTGATGCGAGTTTCTTCCAGTTTTTTTTGCCGAAGAGCGATGCGGGGGGTGTGAGCGAGAAGTTGATCGAGAACGATGAACCGCGACGTGTGTACAGGGGGTTGTCGATTGATGTGCGGGCCAGTGTGAGTCCGAGCACGAGGGCGTTGGAGGTACCGTTGTTCATGTAGTAGAGGTAGTCCCAGTTCTTGAGGTGGTACCAGTTGTATGACAGTTCGGTGGTGAGGGTAAAGTAGTCGTCGGGCCAGCTTAGGCGCTTGCCGAGGCCTACTGTTATGCCTGCGAGCTGAAGCATCTTGTTGGGGTCGTAGGCGTTCTCGTAGGAGTTCTGGTAGTAGTCGTTATAGTAGCTCGATCCGTAACCGTAGCCGTAGCCATAACCGCCATACATGTAGGGGTTATAGTAGTTGCTTGAGTAGTAGGATGAGTTGATACCGGTCTGGCGTGAGTAGTAGGCCGATACCTGCAGCGAGTTGGGGCGCTTGCCGCCGAACCATGGGTCGAGGAACGATACCGAGTAGGCCTGGTAGTAGCGGGCGTTGGTCTGGGCGCTGATGGTGAATGTCTGGCCTTCACCCTGTGGCAGGAGTCCTTTGTATGAGCCGGGGTTGAATAGGTTTTTGATCGAGAAGTTGGTGAACTTGAGAGCGAGTTTACCGATGATACCGGTCTGTCCCCAACCCATCGAGAATTCGATCTGGTCGTTGGCTTTCGACTCGAGGTTGAAGAGGATGTCGACGGTTCCGTTCTCGGCGTTGGGCTGTGGGTCAACGCCGATTGTCTCGGGGTTGAAGTGTCCCATCTGGGCTATCTCACGATATGAACGCATGAGGTCGCTCTTGCTGAACAGCTCGCCGGGGCGTACGCGAAGCTCGCGGCGGATAACTTTCTCGTACAGGCGGTCGTTACCGTTGATAACAACCTTGTTGATGCGGGCCTGGGGGCCTTCCATCATGCGCATCTCGAGCTCGACCGAGTCGCCTTTGACGTTGCGCTCGATGGGAACCACGTTGTAGAACAGGTAGCCGTTGTCCATGTAGTAGTTGGCTACGGCGTCCTCGTCCTCGTTAAGTCGCTTGTTGATAAGTTTCTGGTTGTAGACCTCGCCGGGTTTGATGCCGAGAATCTCTTGCAGCTGATCGGTGGGGTAGATGGTGTTGCCTACCCAGTCAATGTCGCTGATGTAGTACTTCTGTCCCTCGTCGAGGTTGATGTAGACGTCGACGGTCTTCTCGTCGTAGGGCACGACGCTATCGGCCAATATCTTGGCGTCGCGATAACCTTTCTCGTTATATTTTTCGAGTATGCGGTTGAGGTCGTCCTGATAGTCGCTCTCGACAAATTTTTTCTGGCGGAAGAGGTTGACGAGTTTGCCTTTCTCGTTGGTCTTTTTCATGACGCGCTGCAGGGCGTTGTCGCTCATCACTTGGTTGCCGTCGATGTAGATCTTGTGTACTTTTACCTTGTCGTGCTTGTCGACGGCGATTGTTACGATTACTTCGTTTTTCTTCGACAGGTCGTCTTGCAGAGTGATGCGCACGTCGGCGTTACCGAAGCCTTTGTCGCCGTAGTATTTTTTCACAATCGCGGTGGCGCGGTTGATGATGTTCTGGTTGATGTTGCTGCCCTTCATGAGCTGTAACATCTTCTGTATGTCGTCGCGCTCGCCTTTCTTCATGCCGGTGTAGTTCACCTCGCTGATGCGGGGCTGGGGGCGCACGGCAATTTCAAGCCATACCTTGCCGTCGGCAATCTTTTCAACCTTTATCTGGGCTTGTGCAAACAGGCTCTGGCGCATGAGGCGGCGTGCTGCCTGTGTGATGTCGTTGCCCGGGATGTCGATGCGTTGTCCCACTCTGAGTCCGGTGTAACCTATGACAATGTAGTCTTCATAGTTGTCGGCACCGGTTACGGTGATTCCGGCCAGCTCGTAGTTGCGCGGTACACCGTTGAAAATCACCGTGGGGTTATATACGGTGTCGGTGACAGCCTGAGCGGCGGCAGTGAGAGTACTTGCTAAGAGCGAGAGAATAAGCAGAATCTTATATCGCATGATGGTGAATATATGATTGTCGTTGTGATGACTGGTTTGTAAACGTTGTTTATTTTATCTGGTCACTTGTGAGTCCGAAACGTCGTTCGCGCTGTCCGAATCGCCTAATGGCTTCGCGATATTCGTCGACGCTGTAGTCGGGCCAGTAAGTGGCTGTGAATGAGAGTTCGGTATATGCTATCTGCCACAGCAGGTAGTTGCTTACCCGGTAGTCGCCGCCGGTGCGTATGAGCAGGTCGGGGTCGGGCATGCATGCTGTGGTGAGATGGTTCGATATGGTGTTGTCGTCGATATCGTTGATATCGAGTTGTCCGGCAGCTACCTGGCTGGCGATTTCGCGCGTGGCGCGGGTGATCTCCCAGCGTGACGAGTAGCTCAGTGCCAGGCAAAGGGTGAGTCCGGTGCAGTGTGCCGTGGCTGCAAAACAGCCTTCGAGGCGACGGCGGGGCTCGGCCGGGAGGCGGTCGAAGTCGCCGATCATGGTGAGACGGACGTTGTTCTTTATCAGGTCGGGGGTCTCGCGTTCGATAGCAATGCTGATGAGGTGCATCAGGGCTTCAACCTCGTCGGCGGGACGGTTCCAGTTCTCGGTCGAGAACGTATATAGAGTGAGGTATTTGATACCCAGGCGGGAACTTTCCTCGGTTATGCGTCGCACGGTAGCCACGCCCTCGACATGTCCTTCGCTGCGGGGCAGATTGCGGGCACGAGCCCAGCGACCGTTGCCGTCCATGATGATGGCTACGTGTTGCGGCAGGCGCGACGGGTCGATGTTATGTTGCGAGCAATATTTTTCCATGTTGTCAGTCATAGTAATGGCATGTGGGGCAACGCAGGCCGAATTCATAACTTACCGAGAGGGCCAGACGTGAATACCAGTCGGTGTTTTTAAGGAACGAGCTCTTGACCTGGTACAAGTCGGCAATGTCGCCGTCGAGACGGTCGCCGAACGCCTTGGTCATAGAGAATTCAAGACCCAGGTTGATTCGTTCGCGCAGTTTATATTTTACTCCCACAGCCATGGGAATTGTAAAAGCAATGTGGTTTGAACCCTCGCATGAAGCCATGGCAAGGCCCACGCCTACTGCCAGATAGGGACTCCAGCGGCGAAGTTTCTTGTAGGTCTCGCCTATTCCAAATGCAAAGAAGTTGACTTCAACTCTCTCGCTCAGGTCAATGACCGATGACTTGAACTTGTACTCGGCGTTGTCGGGAAGCGCGGCGCCGAGGTCGGCCGAGTTGCCGCTCAAGGCCGAGTAGCCAAGCATTGTTGTCAATGCCCATCGGGTGTCAAACCTGTAACGAAAAGCCAAGTCGCCGGTGAAGCCGGGACGGCCGAAGGGGTTGCTTTCGTTGAGGTCGCCCATGTATCCGCCCATACCAAGCCCGGCGCCAATGTCAAAACGATAGCTCTCCTCCTGAGCGCAGGCACGAGGTGCGCTTAAAAGGATTGCTGCCGCGGCGGCGATGGTGAGTAATATGACTTTCAGGCGATACATCGGTAAATACTGTCGTGGCGGTTATTGCAGGGGTTTGAACTGCATGCGGTTGATGACTCCGCGGTACACGCGGGGCATGAGTTCGTCGGTAGCCGAGTAGCCGCCATACATATATAAATAAGGAGTATCCCACTCGGTGATGGGCTTGATGGCTCGAGAGTGCATCACTTCATTGTTCACAATGACCTGGGCATCATAGAGCGAGGGGAATTCTTTGGGAAGCTGCATAAGCTTCGGCGCTTTGGTCCAGTTGAAGCCGAGGTCGTAGCTTATGTAGATTGTATCCTGCATTTTTGTAGCCGACTCACGACCGCCCATTGCGACGAGAACCGAGCGTGATGATGCAACCCATGTGTTGGTGTCGGTCTGGCAGCAGTAATAGGGGAATACTGCCATGCCCTCGGCGCTCATAGGCGTTTTTTGTGCTATGCACGCCCATGTGTTGCCGTCGTAGGCCCAGGCTGTGGGTGTGGTCTTGCCGTCGGCTTTCACACCTCCCACGGTGATGATCTGTGGCTGCAGGCCCCAGTCGGTTGAGTAGCGTATCGCAGCGCTGTTGCCCTTGACGGGGAATTCGGGCTTGACAGTCGATGTCGCGCCGGCGGGGTAAGTGACATGGGTGAGGGTGCCGTTGACGTTGGCAATACCCAGCAGGGTCGAGCCGTAAGGTGCTGTTATTGACTCCCATGTTGCGCCGCAGCTGTTCCAGTCGGTACCGTTGACCGATGAGTACAGCGTGCCGTCATCGGCCAGGATGTAGAGGCTTGTTGTTGTAGCTGTGAGCATGTTCACTTGGGGTGAGAACGGGAAGGTGAACGGGGTCGATGTGCCGGGAACGGCGGGGCTATCGGCCACGTGCATGCAAGCGTTGGCGGTGCCGTCGGTTGTCAGAGTATAAACCTTGTTGCCGAACTGTACCGTGCGCTGTGCTTTGATAGCCGTGAGCGATGAAGGAAGCTGTTTGGGTTTCTCGAGCTCCCAGTAGAGGGAATCGCTTATTGTTGTGTGAACGTTGACCTTGATGTAATAGTCGCGTGAGGCAATCTTGTCGTACGAAACGAGATGCAGTTTTACCGGTCCGCGCGAGAAGTCAATCGAGTCGTTCTGGTTTGTCAGGTAATTGACGATCGAGTCGTTTTTGCCGGCGCGGGGGAAGTGGAGTTCTACGGTCGAGCAGCCGTCGGTAGTGATGTCGACGAGCAGCTTGTCGGTTTTAGTGCCGAAGGGAAGAGAATCGGCGTTGAAAATGCGGCCGTTGACGAGGTCGATCGAGAAATAGATTGAGTCGAGGTTGTTGAGTACCTTTGAGTCGGCACGCAGCGAGAAAGCTGTTACCTGTGTGCTGGCATAGTCGACCGATATCTCATAGTTATCGTCAGATTCGTTACAAGCCGTTGATGCACAAAGTGATAATGCTGTGGCTGCGTATATTCCTAATCTCTTAAGCATACTGTTATGTAGTGTTATAGCTATAATTTACTTTATAATACCCGACGGTTGTCGGTCTTCTTAAACTGCAAAGTTAAGAAGAATTTTCGTTCATTCAACCTACAAAGTTAGAATTTAAGCACAGAATCACGCAACAGCTAATTGATTATTAATATAAATGCGCGCGTTTTTATAGGTTTTTAACGTCAGATGCATTCTATTATGCTAAAAAAGTATAATTTTTTAGAGCTTTTTCCGATGCTTTTATCCTTACCTTTGAGGACTATTCTAAGCTCATTTGCCATAATAAAATAAGTGGCCGCGGCATCACTGTCACGGCCACTCGGGCTTGATTTGGAGTTCAATATAATTCACATAGACCTTATTGAATTACATTTCCCTATCTCGAGCAAATGAACTCGTTCTCTTTTTTCAAGACCAATTATTTAATGGGATTCAGTTTTACACTGATAGTTCCATTGAGTACACCCCAGCGGTGAGGCAGGCTTACAGGAATCTGGATGTAGCATTCCTCAAGAAGGATAGCACCCATATTAGTGTAAGTCAGAGTGTTGTTCTCGATGCTGACGGTTACCTTATAGTCAGAGCATTTTCCGATTACATCAGATGTAGCGCTTGCGGTCTTTGTCATGAAGGCATCATCTACGTTGTACACGATGTTCTCAAGTACATAGAAGTCGCGGTAATTGTAGCTCTCGGTGTTGACTACGATATTGTTATAGTAGTCGGTAACTTCCCATGAGTTGGTCAGGTCGCAGGTAACGCTTGCACCAACGTTGTCGGTGATGTCAAGAGCCTTGATCTGCTTGTAGTAGAGAGGCTGTTTAACATATACCCAGCATTGGCCGAATGTGGGAGCATCATTGCTGTTTGAATTACCAACGAGGTTGGCTTTCCAATCGATAAGAACTTTCTCCTCGTTCTGTACCATAGCGATACCATCTTCATTATTCTCAATCCAGAAGTTCAGTGAGAGACCTTCCAGTGCGGGCTTAGTTGCGGGAAGTTCTCCGTTGGTGAATGTAGCGGGATCAGAATACTCGGTTGTGAACCATACATAACGATTCTCTTCGTCGTTGTACTTGCTGTCATTGAAGTATGTACCCCATAGCGCGCAGTCGAGCATGTTTGAGATATAAGGAGCAAGACGGCCCTGAAGGATGTTTGTGTTATATTCAGCAACCTGATTGCTTGAAGCGCTTCTCGGGTCGGTCGGGTAAGCGAGAATATACTGGAGTTTGTCGGGAGCGTCAGCCCAGTAGATGCTACCGGTGTTGAGGCTTGGCATATCCTTTTCAGAAATCTCGACAGTGATGTCGATGTTTACTGTTACGGTGGGATACAGTTCCTTAGGATCTTTGCATACGACTGAACCCTCAAATACCTGATTCTCGAGTTTGCTCATGTCAAGCTCTGCCGATGTGATAGTCCATTTGTAAGCTTCTGTCTCGGGATCATATACAGCCACGAGATTAGCCTCAACGTCATCACCATTAGGAGCTACAGCTACAATCTTAGTGTCGGTGTATATTGAGATGAACTCTTCGGGAGTCATATCGTTGGTGGCATTAAGTTTGCTCAGGATGTTCTCCTTCATCCAATCCCAGTCGACTGAGATCTCTTTCTCGCCACAGAACAAAGGAATTGATGCAGTGAATGTTTCCTCTACGGGACGTATATCCTGTACGAACTTAACCTGGACGTATTGAACGTCGATTATCTGATCGTTTTCAACGTCTTTAAGAAGAGCTGCAATCCAAGGAGTCTTGCCTATGGCATCGCTGAGTTTTGCGTCTTCGGGTGCTATGGCTTTGATGGTCGTTCCGTCGATTGAAGCATATTCAGCGTCGGGGCAAAGTTCTTTGCCGAAGAGAACAAATTCGAAATCAAGACCCCAGGCATTGAGTTCATCCTTGCTTACGACAATAACAGGGTTGTTATTGTATTGACCTTCAACGATCTCAAGAAGATTCTGTCCGTCGCCGTTGTAAACTACATCGACGGCTACAAAATCGTTGCCGTTGAGAGCAGCATCGATGTTTGAATTGTCAGCAAACTGTTCAAGGTCATACTGAGTGAGGTCATAACCCTCAATGTCGCTTGAAGGAATAGCTTTTATAATCGGTGTGATGTAGCTCTCGGCCACGCGCGAATATTCAGAGTAAACGCTTGCGCCGGTTGTCTTTTCATTCTCGTAAAGGTGTTCGTTGGCAATGGGCACTCTGAGTGCTGCGATTGTTATCTCCTTCTTGGCATCGTCGCTGAGTTTTCCTGCATTGTTGTTCTTTACCCATACGTCAAGTATTCCATCGTTAATGGCAGCCTTGCTTACGTTAAGGGTCGGTTCCGATTCGGCTCTCGAAACTGCGCGCGATGAAACGAATGACAATTCTTCCAGTTTGATGTCTTTGTCACCTACAGTGCTTGGATTTAAGCGATAGTGTGCGATTGCATCGTTGCTGGTGATTTCAAATTTGTTTTCCGTTACATTGTAGATACCGGCTTTTTCTGCATCGGCTTCCCACTGATTGTAGCTGATCGTCATGAACTCGATTGTGGGGATACCGCCAATGTACAGATTGGGCACCAAAGTAACAGATGACAAGCGGCCGGGCAACAGGACTGTTGTGAGAGTATTGAGCTCGTTCTCGAGAGTCGATACTTTGCTGCTGATGGTTGTAAGCTTAGTGTCTATTTCGTTTAGCTTGGTCTCAAATCCGGCAACGGTTGTTTTTAAATTTTCAAGTTGACCTTTGATTTCTGTGAGATCGTTAGATAGACCTTCGATGCTCTGCTGCTGAGTCTTGATGGTGTTTGAAAGTCCATCAATTTTACCGCTCAACTCAGTATAGTTGCTCTGCAGGGATGTAATGTAGCCCTGAAGGGTGGCCTGCTGAGTCTCGATGGCAGTTGTGCGTGAAGCAAGTGCGTTCACCTGCTCTAAGATTTTAGCGGTTTCAGCATCGATTTTGCTGTTGATATCTGCATTGTTATCGCTGATGGCTTTATTGATTGCAGCGACCATGTCGGCAGTAGTGCTGTAATTGGCAAGTTTAGCGTCTACTGCTGCGATTTTACCGTCGAGTTCGGCTATTGCGGCTGCGTTTTGTGCAATCTTTTCGGTTGCAGACTTGATGTCGCTGGAATTGGTGCCGATGAGGTCCTTAAGTGCTTGTGCCTCTTTTGTGAGGGCATCGAGCATATCGGCTTTAGCCTTTTCGGCAGCTGATTTTGCGTCAGAAGCCATGGCCTGGGCGGCAAGAGCGTCGGCTTCGGCTTTATTGCCAGCCTGTAAGGCTTCCTCAGCCAGCTTGCGGGCGGCCTCAGCAGCTGTAGCTGCGTTAGCTGCAGCATCAAGTGCATTCTTTTGAGCCTCTGAGAGGTTGTCAACCTGCTTCTGGAGGTCTAAAATCTGCTTAGCGATGTCGTCGGTAACGCAATTGATATTGGTAATGTCGTCATCATAGTCCTTACAAGACTGCAATGCCGGACTCACCGTTAACAATGCCAACGACAATGCGGCAGCATTAAGAAAAACTTTTCTCATAAATTAGTGTTTTAATGGTGAATAAGTGTTATTTAAATTTGTTCAAATCTTAGATTTAGTGTGTAATTTAGAAATGATACAATGATAATTGGTGATTCTGAATAAATCCTGTGCAAATTTATGGTGAATCTGCCGTATAACACTTAAATCTCTGTAGTGCGTATTCTTACAGACTGTAAGGAGTTGTTTTACATATTAGATCAGATTGTACTATTTTTCAAGACCTTGCTTTTTTAAGTCATCCGACAGATCTTGAAAAAAATCATGGCCAAGCACAAGTGAGATGCGTCGAAGCAGCTCAGTGTCGATTGTGCTGCGATTGAATATGTCATAAATATTTACTCTATGACAGTTCAATTGCTTGGCAAGCCATGTAACAGTGTATTCACGCGATTTTTGCATCAGCACTTCGCGTATTCGGGCGCCTATGTGCATCTCCTGTTACACTCTTCATCGTCATCCCGTCGATATGTTGTTGTATAGGAAAAGCGCAGGATGATTCGATTTATCATTCATCAAGGCATCGCCAAACACCCAGTTTTCGATAAACAGTCCACTCCCACGCTTTTATCGTATTTTTCATCCTCCCTTGTCGCGGAGTGGATATACGACAAACATGAGCGTTTAAGACTGCCTTATCCTGAAAACTGTTAAAAATTGGCGATTTTTGATGAATCGGATAAAGCAAAACGCTTTTCAAAATATGTATGTGAATAGCCAGTGACGGCTATTTGTGACAAAGTTAGTTATTTCACATGAATTCGCAAAATTCAGTACACTTATAAGTATATAAAAACGGCAGTTAACCGTTAGCGGGTTAACTGCCATTTTTAGAAAAAGTAATAGTCGTTTTCTTATTACATGAGTAGAACTGATTTTAGCGCAGGGCTTCGACTTCGTCGGTGGTGAGGGGGATGCGTTTGCCCAGGCGGCGTTTGCCCTCGGGGGTGATAAGGTAGTTCTCCTCGTTGCGCACTCCGCCAAGGTCGCGCCATGCCTCGACTTTGTCGTAGTTGATGAAGTCGGCGTGCAGGTTCTGCGATTTCCACAGGTCGATGAGCTCGGGAATGAAATATACTCCGGGCTCGATGGTGAGAACGAATCCGGGCTCGAGCTCGCGTGCAAGGCGTAGTGATTTGCGGCCGAACTGGGTGCTCTTGGGCTTGCCTGCATAGCCTACCCATACCTCGCCGAGGTTTTCCATATCGTGGTCGTCCATGCCCATCATGTGGCCGAGGCCTGTGGGGTAGAACAGGGCGTGTGCGCCGGCTGCGACAGCTTCGTAGGGGTCACCTTTCATGAGACCCAGAGCTTTGAGCCCCTCGACTGTGGTGCGGGCCGACAGGTCGTAGATTTCTTCAAAGCGTATGCCGGGGCGCAGGGCATCGACCGATGCCTGGTGGGCAGCTACCTGGATGTCGTAGATCTCCTTCTGGCGGGTGGTGAATTTCTTTCCGGCGGGAATGGTCGACGACATGTCGCCGCAGTAATAGCAGTTGTCGAGTTCGGCGCCGGCATCGAGCAGGAACATGTCTCCCTCGTTGATGGTGTGGGAGTGGATGAAGTTGTGGAGTGTCTGCCCGTGGGTTGTGGCAATCGTCGGGAACGATGTGTAGCAGTCGTTGGCCATGGCGATGGCTTCGACGGCTGCGAGAACCTCGTATTCCTTCATGCCGGGACGCACGATGCGCATTGCCTCGAGGTGCATGTCGGCCGTTACGTCGCAGGCGTGGTCGATGAGCTCGATTTCTTCGGGCGTCTTATGGTTGCGCATATCGACAACGGCTTTGATGAAAGGCACTGACGGTGTCTCGGCTCCGGGCTTGATGTCGAGCAGGTCGAGCAGCATGAGGCGGTGCTGGTTGCGATATGGCGGGAGGTAGTGTATGGTGCGGCCTTCGGCTCTCACTTTGTCGAGGTATTCTTTCAGTGACTTGGTGGGCAGGGTTTCCTTGACGCCTACAGCAGCGGCTTTTTCGTGTATGGTGGGTTGATTGCCCATCCACACGATGTAGTCGATGGTGAGTTCGTCGCCGAAGATTATCTCACGATCGTTGTCGATGTCGATGATGGCGTTGAGACCGGCGTATGGCTGGTCGAAATAGTACATGAACGTTGAATCCTGGCGATAGCGGTAGGCATTGTCGGCAAAGTTGCACGGAGCTTCCTGGTTGCCAAGAAACAGTAGTACGCCCGAGCCGACAGTCTCTTTGAGCTGTCGGCGTCGGTCGATGTAGGTTTGTTTTTGAAACATGGTATGTAACTAAGTAACTCTTAAAGATTAGTTTATGTGTGCTGTTACGGCTTGTCCGTTGCCGGTGATGGTGAGGTCGGGACGGTCGGCCGGAACAAGGATGGTCTCGCCGGGGTGGAGCATCGTGACGCTGTTGTCGCTGTCGACCTCGATGCTGCCCTTAGTGCAGGTTACGATTACGAAGCAGCCGTCGGCGTAGTCGATTTTGCGGGGCGAGTCGATCGTGAGCAGGCGCACGTCGAAGTACTTGCACTCGGCAAGCAGTTCCATACCGGGAGCAAGGGGCTTGGGGGCCGACTTGTAGTCGGGGTAGAGTGTATAGTCGATGGCGTCGGCAGCAAGCTCGGTGTGCAGCTCGCGTGGATTGCCGTTGGCGTCGCGGCGGTCGTAGTCGTAGATGCGGTAGGTGATGTCGCTCGTCTGCTGTATCTCGAGAAGGAGATTGCCTGCGCCGATGGCGTGAACGCGTCCGGCGGGGAGGAAGAATACATCGCCGGGATGTGAGTCGTGGGCGGTGATATCGTCCATAATTGTCTTCGCCTCTACGTCGCGACGGTATGAAGCGGGGTCAAGCTGTTTTGAAAGACCGGCGTAGATCTTGGCATCGGGGGTGGTGTCGAGGATGTACCACATTTCGGTCTTGCCGTTGCAGTTGTGGCGCTTGCGGGCGAGGGCGTCGTCGGGGTGAACCTGAACCGACAGGTCGCGGCGTGCGTCGATGATCTTGACCAGGAGGGGGAATTCGTCGCCATACTGTTTGTAGACTTTCTCGCCGAGCAGGCGGGCACCGTACTTGTCGATGAGAGCCGACAGGGGCTGTCCCTTTTCGGGGCCTTCGGCTACGCACGTCTCGTTGCCGGGAACGCCCGAAATCTCCCAGCTCTCGCCTATGTCGGTGAGTTCGGTCTCAATATTTTTGAGAGCTGCGATGCGTTCGCCGCCCCATATAACGCTTTTAAGGTAGGGTGTAAATTTAAATGGTTTCATTTTCTTATGGTTAATTTTGGTTAGTTATTTGCGGAAGTGGTAAAAGATGAGTCCTGTCGCGCCGGTCGTGGTGCCTCGCCGTGGCTTGAACTTAGATTGTGAGGCGGTTCTGAGGCATTCCTTCACGGCGCGTGGATTGTTATTGATGCGGCCGTTGCTCCTCGTCTCGTTGTGTGAGGTGGCTATTACGCGCCCCGACGAGTCGAGAGTCACGTTGATTGCTATCGTGCCGATGTCGCTGAAACCGGCCGGCCGAGGGAATCCTTCTCCCGAGAATCCGTCGAGTCCTATCACCTCGGTGTTTATGTCGGCGTTGGTTGCTGTCGATGTTTCGGCGCTGCCTCCGTCGCCGGTGTTTTCTTCGGCACTGTTGGTGGCGAATTTTACTCGGCGGGATATCTCTTCGCGCTTTTTCTGCTCGATTTCCTGGGGTGTGGGCTGTGGAAGCGGTGCGGCCTCGGTCTGTGAACCTTGCGACAGTTCGGGCTCAGGCTCGGGCTGGATTATTTCATCAGGTATCGTGTATGATCCGCCCACTTTGAAGTCGACTACGTCCTGAAATGTAATCTCGTTTTCTTCCTTGGGCAGGGTGGGGGTGAACTCTGTTTCCTCGGGCGGGTACCGTAAGTAGGCAAACAGGCAAACCACAAGCAACAGCGCGTGAAACAGCACCGTCGCGATCGCTGCTATCAGGCGGTCGCGCTGGCTGTCGGAGGCCGGTGATGTGGTTTGACGGTTCATTTAGGGGGTGTTTAGGTACTTTTTTACCGATGAGGTCGATACCGGGCGGGTGGCAAGAACGATTTTTACTTTGGCCGCTGTCCCGGCGTTGAGCACATCGATGATGTTGCCGTAGGGAACGGTTTCGTCGGCATATAGTGCTACCGATGTGGCGTTTTCCTGTTCGCGCTGCAGAGTGAGCCATGTCGATAACGACTCGGTGTCGATGGGCGTGGGGTTGTCATCGCCCACGGCTTTGTAAAGATTGAGGTCGCTGTCGATGTAAAGCCGTATGGCGGGTTTCAGGGCTGTCTGCTCGGTGCTTTGCGGCAGGTTTACGTCAAGGGCCGTGGGGAAGACGAATGTCGATGTCACCATGAAAAAGATGAGCAGCAGGAAGATGACATCGGTCATCGATGCCATCGAGAAGGCTGCCATCATGTTATGTGATCGCTTGAGTGCCATTACGCGGGCTCGTTAAGCAGGTCCATGAACTCCATTGTCTTTGCCTCGAGGTTGGTCATGACGCGGTTGATGCGTGCCACGAGGTAGTTGTAGGCAAACAGTGCGATGACGCCTACGATGAGACCGGCGACGGTGGTAACGAGAGCCGTATAGATACCGTCGGCGAAGGTCGTGATGTTGGATGCCGAGCCGGCCGATGCTATTTCGTAAAACGCTTTTACCATGCCTATAACGGTTCCGAGGAATCCGAGCATCGGGGCGCCTGATGCTGTCGTGGCAAGCCATGGCAGGCCTTTTTCGAGGCGTGATACCTCGATGTTGCCGGTGTTCTCGATGGCTACGAGCACGTCGTTCATGGGGCGGCCTATGCGGCTTATGCCTTTCTCGATGAGGCGGGCGTAAGGGGTACCGGTGGCCCGGCACAGGTTGCGGGCGCTGTCAAGCTGCCCCGAGTGGATGTAGTCGCGTATGCGGTGCATGAAAGTGGCATCCTCGGCCGATGCGCGACGCAGTACGAGCGACCGCTCGATGAGTATATAGATGCTCACGATCGACAGGGCCAGCAGCGGGATCATGAGCCAGCCGCCCTGCATGCACAGGTCGAGCAGGTTCATTTCGGCTACCGGAGCCGCCTGTGGAGTGATATAGCTTGACATGGTGTCGGTTCCGGCGAGTATTTCTTCAGATACGGTCATAGTGCGTTTATTTGAGGCATTCTTTGTAGCGTTTGATGGTCTCGGCAAGGCCAAGGTATAGGGCGTCGCACACCAGGGCGTGACCTATCGACACCTCGTTGAGGTAGGGTAGGCGGGCGTGGAAGAATTCGAGATTCTGCAGGTTGAGGTCATGGCCTGCGTTTATGCCGAGTCCGGCCTTGTGGGCCTCTTGCGAAGCTTCTACGTAAGGGGCGACGGCTGCTGCGGGGTCGGTCGGGAAAAGGTCGGCGTAAGGCTTGGTATATAGCTCTACGCGGTCGGCTCCGGCGCGTGCTGCGGCTTTGATCTGCACGGGGTCGGGGTCGACGAATATCGATGAGCGTATGCCGGCTTCACGCAGCTGCTCTACAATGCCGGCGAGGAAGTCGAAGTGTGACTCGACATTCCATCCTGCGCTTGATGTCAAGGCGTCGGGGGCATCGGGAACGAGCGTCACCTGCTCGGGTTTCACTTTGAGCACGAGGTCCATAAACGAGTCGGAGGGGTAACCCTCGATATTGAACTCAGTGCGCACGATGGGGCGGAGTTTGAACACGTCGTCGCGGCGTATGTGGCGCTCGTCGGGGCGCGGGTGAACGGTGATGCCGTCGGCTCCCATGCGCTCGCAGTCGATGGCTACTTTCTCTACATCGGGTGTGTTTTCGCCGCGTGCGTTGCGCAGGGTTGCGATCTTGTTTATGTTTACGCTTAGATTAGTTGACATTGTCGTGTTTATATTGACAGGGTATTTCAATTTATTTTTGTAACTTTGTAGTGCAAAAGTAGGAATTTAATAACGAATACTGAAATTTATTTTGAGTTTAAATTACGATATATTGCTAAAACTGGCTTCGCTTGACAAGGACGGTGGCGATAAAGAGGCGCTCGATATGCTTTATCCGGCGTCGGGCGAGCGGGCCGAGTTGCTCGTGGCTGTTCGCCCCGACGAGTATAGCGCCGCTGTGCTTGCCCGTGCGGTCGAGGACTGTGATGTGCATCTGGTCAACCTGAATCTTACGCCGATGCGCACCGACGAGGGGCTGCTCGTGGTGGCCCTCAGAGTCGATTGTGCCGGCACCGATGCCATTGAGCGTTCGCTCGAGCGTTACGGCTATATGGTCCTGGCTGCCTCGGGCAACAGGTTTTCGATCGACGATGACGAGAGCCGCCGTCGCGCTGCCGAACTCTTACACATGCTTGAATTATAGAACCTTATAAATCCCATGCCCTATGGTCGTAGCTATCTATGGCAGTCGCCGCCAAGGCGAATACATCACGCGTATCGCACGCATGCTTGCGACACTTCATGAAAACGGAGTGAAGATTATCATGCACTCGAAGCTCTATCGCCACCTGCGCTCGGAGGTGCCCGGCGAGCAGCCTGTCGACAGTGTCGTGGGCGACGAGCCCTTCGAGGCCGATGTTGCAATAAGTCTTGGTGGCGACGGAACGTTCCTGCGTACGGCCCGCTGGGTGGGTGAGCGGCAGATTCCTATTGTCGGTGTCAACACCGGCCACCTCGGTTATCTCGCAGCTTTCAACATCGAGGATATACAGGGCATGGTCGATGACCTCCTCGCCGGCGATTATGTCATTGAACGCCGCACTCTGCTCAAGGTGGAATGTGCCGACGGGACCTCGCTCGGCGATTACCCCTACGCTCTCAACGAGGTGGCTATATTGAAGACCGAGGACGCGTCGATGATCACGTGCAGCGTCAATATCGACGGTTCCTCACCGGCTAGATATCAGGCCGATGGCCTGATAGTGTCGACCCCGACGGGCAGCACGGGCTACAACCTGTCGGTGGGTGGTCCTATCATCGAGCCCACGGCTGCCGTGCTGGTGTTGTCGCCCATCGCAGCCCACTCGCTCACGATGAGGCCGTTGGTTATCAGCGACAGCAACAGGCTCACGGTCGAGACGACATGTCGCTCGCGGTCATTCCTGGTGAGCTTCGACGGCAACTCCCATCCGCTCAAGGCTGGTTCCACCATCGAGATTTTCAAAGCTCCATTCGAGACGCTTGTGATCCAGCGCCGCGGACACAGGTTTACCGACACGCTTCGTAACAAACTGTTGTGGGGAATCTGACCGAGATGTATTCGCCTATAGTTCTGCCCGGTATGAAGCTGCGAGTCGCTCAGCTTGACGATACGGTCGTCAAGTTCAATGTGATGTCGACGTCGCGTAGTATTTCGGCTCGATGGCGTGGAGGCGAGATTCATGTCACCGTACCGCCGGGCATGCCCACCGATCGTGCGGTGAAGCAGCTCTTGGCTATGAAGGAACGCATTCTGGCCAAGCGCCCGCAGTTAGTTTTTTTTGAAGGACAGCACCTCGATTTTGACGGATTCACCGTCGATATCAAGCGGCAGTCACTGAAGCCCGACGTTGTGACCCTCACCGGGGCGACTTTCGCTCCCGTAGTAAGCGTCGGGGCGAACCTCGACTTTAATGACCCGCACGTTACCGAGCTCGTAAGTCGCCTGTTGTGTGTAGCGGCAAAGACGATAGCTCCGAGCCTGCTGTTGCCCCGAGCCAAAGAGCTTGCAGCAGGCCTTGGCCTGTCACCTCGACGCTGGAGTATATCGACCGGACACAAGACGCTTGGTATCTGCAAGGCGAGCGGCGCGATTGCACTGTCGGCAATCAATGTGTTCCTGACACCCGAGTTGCGCGACTATATTGTGTATCATGAGCTTGCCCACCTTAGCGAGATGAATCACAGCCCGCGGTTTCATGCCCTGTGTGATAGCTATTGCAGTGGCCGTGAACGTGAATTGATTAAGAAACTGAAAACCTATAAATGGCCCATAATGAGATTATGACTAAACCAAGATATACGCGAAATACCACGCGCAGGAGGCGTAAGACCCGTTCGAAAAGAGCCGGCTGGCTTGTCGTTGCATGCGGCATCATCCTCTGCGCCGGGCTGCTCATACCCGGGCGCTGTTCGGCTCTGTCCGATGTGTATCATGACAATACCGCCTGTGACACGCTGTCGGCGACCGAGCTGGAGCGCGTCGTGACAAACCCTGAGTTGGCTCAGGAAATGGTGAAATACACCGGCATGACGATATCGTTTAACCCGGAGTTGCACTTGCCCAATTGGGTGGCCTATGAACTCACGGCCGAGGAGGCCGACGGCAGCGAGCCGCGTGCCAAGAATTTTGCTGTTGACCCCGGGGTTGACGGCTGTGCCACACCGGCCGACTATCGTAACACCGGCTTCGACCGCGGTCACATGGCTCCGGCGGCCGACATGAAATGGTGTCCCGAAGCCATGCGCGAGTCGTTCTATATGACTAATATAGCCCCTCAGGATCACAAACTTAACAGCGGCGCGTGGAGCAAGCTCGAGGATAAATGCCGTCAGCGTGCCCGTCGCGACAGTGCCGTGATTATAATCTCAGGACCGGTACTCACCGATCCTATCGAGATGCACATCGGGGCTTCGGGCGTGGCTGTGCCCTCACGCTTTTTCAAAGTTGTTTTGTCGCCCTACGCCGATCCTCCGGTTGCAATCGGTTTCATTATGCCCAACGGTTATGTCGAGGGCGGAATGCAGTCGTGTGCGGTATCGGTCGATGAGGTTGAGGCCATAACCGGGCATGACTTTTTCAGCGCGCTGCCCGACGATATTGAAACCCAAGTTGAATCACAGGTAAATTTTAACCGATGGAGCCGAATGAATTGAACATTGACACCATTTGTGCCATTTCAACCCCTCCCGGAGTAGGAGGCATCGCAGTGGCGCGCGTCAGCGGACCCCGGGCCCTGACAATTGTCGACCGGATATGGAAAGGCAGGCGATTGGATGCCGTGGAAAGCCATACGGCACATCTGGGGACTATCCTCGATTCGCGCGGCGAGATGCTCGACCAGGCCGTAGCCACGGTCTATAAGTGCCCCCGCTCGTTTACGGGCGAGGATGTAGTGGAACTGTCAGTACACGGGTCGAGATGGATTCAGCGAGAGCTCATTGCATCGTTATGCTCGGCCGGATGTCGCCTGGCCGACCCGGGCGAATTTACACGCCGCGCTTTCGCGTCAGGACGTCTCGACCTTGCCGAGGCCGAGGGCGTCGCCGACATGATTGCCTCGAATTCGCGCGCAGCACATCGCGCAGCAGCGTGCCAGATGCGCGGACACTATTCGGCACGTTTAGCCGAGATGCGCGACCGGCTCATCGAACTCGCCTCGCTGCTCGAACTTGAGCTCGATTTCAGCGAAGAGGAAGTGGAATTTGCCTCCCGCGAACGCCTCATGGATATAGCCACCGGACTATATGACTCGCTCACACGTTTGCGCGACTCGTTTGCAACCGGTGCCGCTATCAAGGAAGGCATCCCCGTAGCAATCGTCGGCCCCACCAACGCCGGAAAATCCTCTCTGCTCAACGCCCTCAGCGGCGATGATCGAGCCATCGTAAGCGACATTCATGGCACCACGCGCGACGTCATCGACGACCTCATAGAAATTGGCGACTACCAGTTCCGCTTTCAGGACACAGCCGGCCTGCGCACAACCTCCGATGCCATCGAACGCATAGGCATAGAACGCAGTATCAACGCAGCCACGCGCGCCCGCATAATCATCTATATGATCGACAGTTCGGCGCCCGAAGCAGCCCTCGATTCGATGGCCCAGACACTGAATTGTAACCCCGAGGCATCAGTAATCATAGCCATAAATAAAGCCGATTTGGTCGACAGTGCTAAAGTTGAACAAATAAAGGACAAAGTTGCCGAAATGCAACCCCGAGCCGAAGTTATGTCAATGAGCACTCGCGACGCCGCCGCTATAGACGCCCTGAAAGCCAAGCTCACCGGATTGATAGACCAAAGCCGCGAAAGCGAAGACCTGCTGGTGACCAACGCCCGCCACGCCCAAGCCCTCGCCCAAGCCGCCGAATCGACCCACCGCACCATCGACGGCCTCCGCACAGGCCTCAGCGGCGACCTCATCGCCCAAGACATCCGCGAGACCATCCACCACCTCGGCACCATTACCGGCGCCATCACCACCGACACCCTCCTCGCCACCATCTTCACCCGCTTCTGCATCGGAAAATAGCCTATTGGTAACAACTGGTATCATTTGGTGTAAAACATTGAAAAGTCGCTCGTTATCGGGCGGCTTTTTTCGTCTCCATA
>CANDNO010000023.1 GCA_947386115.1 uncultured Muribaculaceae bacterium | reverse complement strand
GACGGTCGAGCCGTGGAACATGTAGAGCGGGCCCATCCACTCGGAGTCACGCTTAGAGAGGTAGTCGTTGACGGTAACCACGTGAACGCCACGCTTGGAGAGCGAACGGAGGAACACGGGGAGGGTGGCGACGAGGGTCTTACCCTCACCGGTGGCCATCTCGGCGATCTTGCCCTGATGGAGAACGACGCCGCCTATGAGCTGCACGTCGTAGTGTACCATATCCCATGTGAGGTCGTTGCCGCCGGCCATCCAGTGGTTTTTCCAAAGGGCTTTTTCACCCTCGATCGATACGAAGTCGCGGCCCTCGGCAGCGAGGTTACGGTCCATATCGGTAGCGGTTACCTCGACGATCTCGTTGTGGGCGAAACGTGCCGCGGTCTCACGCAGGGCTGCAAAGACTGTGGGAAGGTGGTTGTTGAGCTCGTTCTCGAGGGTGTCGAGAATGTTTTTCTCGTGCTTGTCGATCTGGTCCCACAGGGGCTGACGCTCCTCGAAGGGGAGTTCCTCGACCTTGGCCTTGAGCTCGGCGATAGATGCTGTGTCCTGCTCGGTGGCTTGTGCCAGAGCTGTGCGGACGTCGGTTATAACCTGGCGCAACTCGTCGTTGCTGAGTGTTTCCATTTTGGGGCCCAGAGCCTTGATCTTGTCGACGATGGGCTGTATCTCTTTGAGGTCGCGCTGTGACTTGTTGCCAAACAGCTTGCTCAGTAATGAGTTAAGTGACATTATATAATATATGTATTTTGTTACGGTGATAAAAATGTAAAATCGCGGAGAGGTGGAGGATAATCAGAGTTTAAGCGCGGGGAGCGCGGCACCATTGGGTGAGCGTATGCGCAGGATGCCTGCAACGGTGGGCGCGAGAGTGCGTGCATCGACAGGCGTTGTGATTATCGTAGATTTTACATTGGGCGACAGGATGAAGGCGGGCGATGTGGTGACGCCGCTGCGCTCGACCATGGGCAGGGTGAAGTCGGTGCCCTGATCGGTTATCTGCCAGCCGGGAGCCACGGTGATGAAGACGTCGCCGGCTTTTTCTATGACGGTGTTGTTGCGCACGGCCTGGGGATTGACACCGGCCTTGAGGTTGATGATGTCGTCGAGGGTATAGGCCTCGGTGACACCGGCCATGCGTGTGAGAAACTGTGCGACATCGGTGCGCACGTCGGCCTCGTCGAGGTTGTTGCGCTTGATGAGGTCGTGGTTAAGGAATATCTGGCGGTCGTGGTAGCCGTTGATCCAGTCGCCGTTGCCATGCTTGGCTATAAGGTAGACGTTGAGCAGGGCCATGGCGCGGCGGGGTGAGAACTCGCCGTGGGGTATCGACCATTTCTCGTCGTCGCGGCGCGAGCGTGTGCGTCGCGGTGTTCCGGCAACGAAGACCATAGTGCGGTTCATGCCGGGGCCGGCGTCGATGGCGCTGAACAGGCGTGCGAGGTCGCGGTCGAGCTGCAGGTAGAGGTCCATCTGCTCGAGGCGTCCGTCGGCGTCACTTGTATAGTCGTATGGCTGAACGGTGTAGGCTACGTTGATCATGTCCATGGCATCGCGAGTGCCAAGGCTCATGCTTTTGATGTATTCGGCAGCCAGATTGGTGACCTCGGTGTTGACCGGAGCCGAGGTCTTGAATGCTTTGTATCGGTTGGGATCCTTGCGCAGGAACGTGTTGCGCATAGGATAAGCTTTCTTGTAGGAGGGGAGATCGGG
Organism: uncultured Muribaculaceae bacterium; assembly: GCA_947386115.1. Classification (GTDB taxonomy): domain Bacteria; phylum Bacteroidota; class Bacteroidia; order Bacteroidales; family Muribaculaceae; genus JAAVFS01. Next base: position 33,372 of record CANDNO010000023.1, on the reverse strand, counting down.
GTAGCGGTCGATGGCCATGCAGTTGCTCCACGAGATGGTGTCGAGGCGAACCGAGAGGGGCTGCATGCGGTTGCGGGCGGCAACCATGCGCGGGGTGTCGTGGTAGAATGTGGTCGTGGCCCAGTTGCCGGTTACGTCGTTGATCCAGCAGGCGCTGTTGCCGGCATGACCGCCAAGAATCAGAGCCGTAGCCTGGTCGGGCGACAGGGCGTAGACGTAGCCGAGGCCGCCGGTATCGATGCGCAACTCGTCGCCGATGGTGGAAACGAGAAGGGCGTTGGGCGATACGGTCTCGTCGGTGAAATTGCCCAGCGTCGACGGGTCGTAGAACACGGGGCGTGTGAGGCGGCTCTCGCTGTCGTAGACCTGACTGCTACCGATGCCGTTGACGGCCGGGACAGCACCGGTAAATGCTATGGCCGTGGCCGTTGGAGCGTCGACCGTGGTGCCGTAGTCGAGGTCGGTGATAGTGACACCGTTGTTCATCAAGCGCTTAAACCCGCCGTCGCCCAGGTAGCCCTGGAGCAGCTGCAGGTATTCCATCGACAGGCCGTCGATCATGACGCCCACAACGAGGTTGGGGCGGGGCGACGGAGCCTGGGCCGACAGCGACAGTGTCACTATCGATGCTGCCAGAGCTGATGCTACGCGGCCTTTGATGGGCTTGTTGACTTTGTTTGACATCGGTTGTACAAATAAATATATTCGCCCGAAGTGATTAAATAGCACGCAATCAACGGGTAGAAAGCATGGTTGAGATGCTGTACCCCTGCGATGCCTATCACTATAAGCGCTATTAAAGCTACAAAATTAACAATTTGATAGAAATAAACCACGCGGTTGTGTTTTTTTAACCATACTCCTATAACCCCGATCAGGCACAGAGGGTTCAACCACAGGTATAACCAGTTGGGGCTCGTGGCCTCGTGGGTTGAAACGAAGATGAGGTAGGTGAGTACCAATCCCTCTAATGCGGCTACGGTATAAAGTAGAGTAAACAGCCATCGGGACAAGTACTTACGCTTTATGTCGCACCATGCTGTCAAGGCTGTGACCACGAGGATGACACAGGAAAGGAACATGGGGGTGAGGAACCATGGAGTAGGTGGCCCGGGCATGCCGGCGGGCGACCCTTCGAGGAGAACGGTCTCGTCGCCAACCACGATCGGCTCACCGTCGGGGCGCACGGCTCCCGCCATAAACTCGCGCAGTGCATAGGGGGCATAGCATTTTTCGCGACCGGTGAGGGTCTTGTCTATGCCGCTGCCGAGGGCAAGGTCGATGCCATACTGGTACCAGGGATAGTTGGCATGATAGCGTGTCATCTCGGCGCGCCATGTTGTTGATGTGAGAGTGTCGCCGGGGTGGGAGAGAGGCGCACCGATGGCTCGCTCGATGAGCGACAGCGGGCGGGTGGCACAATTGTCTTTGACGTAGTTATAACGGTAGACGCGGTTCTGTGGTTGGATGTTGAGGAGAGCGAGCTGCAACAGACGTTCGGCCTCGTCGGGTAACAGGTTGAGACGCCGGGAGGTAACGCGGCGGCCATCGTCGGTGTTGTTCTCGATGAAATAATCGTAGGGGTAACCTACGGCCATATAATCGGTCTCCCCTTTGACGAAGCGATAGACGAATCCCGGGGAGCTGAAATCGAATACACCCCAGCTCACGGTCATGTCGATGTCGCGGTCGGGGTCGTTGAAATAGAGTTCGGTGTGCCCCTCGAGCTCGTAGATGTCGCTGCCGGGGTCGATTGTGAGCAGGCTTACCGTGAGCTCGGCGCGCGCTGTCAGCATCGACAGCATCAAGGCTATTGCAAGTAGTGTACGGCTCATTGCGTCAACAGATTGATTGCAAAATCGAGCATAGTGTCGCGGCCTTCGAGGGCTGCCACGGGGTCAAGGTCGACGGCGCAACCCTCGGAGGGGTCGATGCCGAACTCGGTCGTATTACCCTTGGCGTCGAGAACCGAACATGCCGAGAACCGTACACCCCAGCCGCACGGAATCTCGCTGGAGAACGGCATGCCGCTGCCACCGCCGGTGCGTGCTCCCACGATTGTGACTTGAGGGAGGTACTGCATTATGGACACGAAATTGTTGGCGGCGCTGAACGTGGATCTATTGGTGAGCACCACGATGGGTTTGGTCCACATCATGCGACCTACGGGGGCAGGGTCGACGTGGTACTCGAACGGCTCGGAGAACTCGTCGCGGCCGGGACCGGTCTTGTGGATCATGTAACCGGCTGTTATGCGCTCGGTTATGAATCGTGCTACGAAGCGCTTGACCATATCCATGTTGCCGCCGCCGTTGTCGCGCACGTCGATGATGAGTCCGTCGCACGTGGCGAGATAGGCGAGGATGGCGTCAAGGTTGCCCTCGCCGACGATAGAGGTGAACGAGCCGTAGCCCATGTAGCCTATATTGCCTTGTGGGAGAATGCCGTATTTGACGCCGGTGACCTGGCGGTAGTTGAAATTGAAGTAGTGTTCCTCGATGAGGCGGCCGTCGTAGTTCTGGGGATAGTCGCTCCACCACTGGCGGTAGTAGCTTGTTTCCCAGGGTGATGAGAGGTTGGTGTGGCCGTCGCGCAACTCGGCGAGCATGTCGGCGCAGACGATGAACAGCTCCTCGCGGGTCATGGCCGGCTTTACTTTCTCGCCATAGGTGGCGTGGATGGCGTCCCAGTCGACACCTTTCTCGCGGAGGAAGCAGTAGTGCTCGTCGATAATGGTCCATAGGGCCTCGAAGTTGCCACGGGGATCGTCGGCATACTCGGGTATATCGTGGCATGACGACAGCAGAGTGGCCGCTGCCAGCAGTGCACTATATATATAATGTGTAATTTTCATTTAGAACGGATTGACGGATTTTTTAGACGGCTTGTGTGAAATCCAGTCGACGGTGACGCCGAGGATGAAGCGGTGGGTAATCATGCGGGTGGTGAGGTTGCTGGCGCGCGAGCTCATCCAGTTGCACTCGTAGCCGAGTCGCAGGGCTGTGGAGCCGAAATGGAGGTCGGCCGTGACGAGGTTGTCGAGTTTGAATCGGTTGCCCCACCATGCTGGGTGAACGACGCCGCTGTGGTTGCCGAGGTATAGCTCGTAATAGAGCTCGTCATACTCGGGGGAGAAGAATGCGCCGATGACGGGCATCGAGGGCTGATAGCGCAGTGTGACGGGGAGGCGCCAGAGCTTGACATCCATCGCGGCATAGGCTATCGCATCGAATGTGACGGCACCCTTGGCCGAGGCGGGGTTGTTACTGTTGCGGGCGTTGTAGAGGCATCCGCCCTCGAGGCGAAGTGCCGGTCCTATGCCGAGGCGAAGACCGCAGGGGAGCGACCAGCGGCGCATGACGCCCCACGAGGCGTGAAGCTGGGCGGCCCACATCGTGGCGTTGTGGGCAGGATTTTGGGTACGATCCATGTCGGCGCTTACTTTGAGCTGCATGACCCAGTCGCGGGGCGACCACGGCGAGGCCTGCATGCGTTCGTAGCCTACGGATGCTCCCCAGCCGGAGTATTTGAGCGGTGTGAGGTAGGTATCGGCAAGATGGCTGCTGCCAATGCCGACGGTCCAGGCCGACAGCACCGGGCGTATGGGCTCCGAGTCGTCAGGTGTATCTTCGGCACGTGTTGTGGCTGCTCCGAGGGTCAGTAGGGTGGCGGCGAGGATTGTCCGCTTCAATATGTTTGTTATCTGTTTCACCCGTTATAGTGTTTACGGTTAAAAAATGCGCTGCTGTCCGTTGATTTCGTCACGTACCTCGTCGTCGCTGCGGTCTTCTTCGACTATTTCGTCGGACTCGTTGTCATCGTCACCGGGCTCGGCAAGTTCCTCGACGGCATCGGGGCGCGGCTCGAGCTCGACGATCTCGGCAACGTTGAAGTTGGTGAGTCGTTTGCCCTTGGCTTTGAACGATTTGACAGCAATAAATTCTTCGGCATCGATCTCGAAGGAACCGCGGTAGGCGTCGTCGCCGCCGAGGGTCACATTGAAGCGGGCGCCGGGTTTGTCGCTGAGAAGGATAAGGGTTGAGTCGGTGTTCTCGCCCAGATAGCGCTGCTTGCGTGCCGAGGGCTCGAAGGCGAAGCGTTTGATATAGGGGTAGCCCTGGTCGGCGTCGTTGAGGATGGCTGTCCACACGTGGCCGGGACGGAATTTCTCGATAATCAGGATATTGTCGTCGAAGTGGTTGCCGGCATCGAACGATGTTGTATAGAACTGACCGTCGCGCGTGATGACGAGTACGAGGTCGGTGGGGCCAAACTCGCCCATGAAGACGCCGCGGCCGTCGTAGTTGATGCGGAGCACGTCGGGGTCCCACCACACCATGCGGCCGCCGAGGGTCGATGCTCCTTTCTTCTTGAGCGAGAAGCGGTGAACCTCGTTGCGGGTGACAATGTTGCCCTGGCTCTGGCGTCCCTTGATGGCGAGTTCGCTGAAGTCGACGTCGATCTGGAGCGTCTTTAGGCGCGCCTTGGGTTTGAGGGTGACGTTGACAACCTCGGCTTCGCCGTTGCTGTTGGCGCTGAACCACACGACTTTCGACCCGTCTTTGCCCTGGGTGAGGTTGTACTCGCGGTCGCGGGTGATGCCGGTAACGGCAAAGCGCTTCATGTAATAGGTGCCTCCGCGGCCGTCCTGGTAGATGACGTTGTAAATCGTGCGCTTGTCGTTGCGCTTGAACACGGCGATGTGTATGACGTTCTTGTCGACAAAGAGTTTCTCGGCTACTTTGACCACCTTGTAGCGGCCATCCTTGTAGAAGAGGATTATGTCGTCCATCATCGAGCAGTTGGTGACAAACTCGGTGTTCTCGTCTTTCTTCAGCGCTGTTCCTATGAAGCCTTCGACGCGGTTGAAGCATAGGCGCTCGTTGGCCTCGGCCACGTTGGCGGCCTCGATGTTGTCGAATCCGCGGATGACGGTGCGACGCGGGTAGGCGGCGCCGTATTTGGCTTTCAGAGCCTCAAACCAGTCGATGGTGTAGGCTGTGATGTGTTCTATCTTGTCGCTGATGTCGGCGATGCGGTCGTGGTAGTTGGCGATGAGGCGGTCGGCTTCGAGAGAGCTGAATTTGAGTATGCGCTTCATCTTGATTTCCATGAGGCGTGTGAGGTCGTCGTCGCTGATGGGGCGCACGGGATTCTCGCCGAGCAGAGGCTCGAGGCGGCTTCGCACGTGGGCCATGACGGCGTCCATAGTCTCGCCGTTCTCAAACTCGCGGTCTTTATAGATGCGGTTTTCGATGAAAAGGCGTTCGAGCGAAGCGAAATGAAGCAGCTCGTTGACCTCGGCGAGCTGTATCTCGAGTTCGCGGTGGAGGAGTTCGCGGGTGCGTTCTACGTTGTGGCGCAACACGTCGCTCACACCGAGGAAGTGTGGTTTCTTGTCGTTGATGACGCAGCAGTTGGGCGAGACGGAGACCTCGCAGTCGGTGAAGGCGTAGAGGCCGTCGATGGCTTTGTCGCTCGACGTGCCGGGCAATAGGTGTACGAGGATGTAGGCAGTCTGGGCCGTGAGGTCCTCGACGGCGCGTATCTTGATTTTTCCTTTTTCGGCGGCTTTGACGATCGAGTCCTTGATGACGTCGGTAGTCTTGCCGAACGGAATTTCGGTGATGGCGAGTGTCTTGTTGTCGACTTTCTCGATCTTGGCTCGAATCTTTACGGCACCGCCACGCTCGCCATCGTTGTAGCGCGAGACATCGATGAATCCGCCGGTCACGAAGTCGGGCAGCAGGGTGAATTCGTCGCCACGCAGGTGGGCTACGGCGGCATCGATGATTTCATTGAAGTTGTGAGGTAGTATCTTTGACGACAGGCCCACGGCGATACCTTCTACTCCCTGGAACAGCAACAGGGGGAACTTGACCGGGAGCGTGATAGGCTCTTTCTTGCGGCCGTCGTAGCTCATGGTCCAGTTGGTAATCTTTGAATTGTAGAGTGTCTCGAGGGCGAAGGGTGAGAGGCGGGCTTCGATGTAACGGCCGGCAGCGGCGCTGGCTCCCGTGAGGATGTTACCCCAGTTACCCTGAGTCTCTACAAGCAGCTCTTTCTGGCCCAACTGTACGAGCGCGTCGTTGATCGACTGGTCGCCATGGGGGTGATATTGCATGGTGTTGCCCACGATGTTGGCTACCTTGTTGAAACGGCCGTCATCGAGGGTTTTCATCGAGTGGAGTATGCGGCGCTGCACCGGTTTGAGTCCGTCATCGATGTGTGGGACGGCGCGCTCGAGGATAACGTAAGAGGCGTAGTCAAGGAACCAGCTGCGGTACATTCCGCGCAGGTGGTGCTTGGGAGCGAGAGTGGGGTCGGTGATATTGTTTCCGACAGCGACTTCGGTGGCGTCGACGTCGATAGCGTCGGCCTCGAGAGCCGATTGGGCCTCGTCGGCGGCTATGTCGTCGTCGCTGCTTGGCGGGTTATTGTCGTTGTTGAGGATGTTCTCCTCGTTGTCTATTTCGTTAAAATCGTCGTTCATGGTCGAGCCGTTGAGTTTTACCTACAAAGGTACAAAAAAATTTCGACATTTAACGTCTTTTATTTGAGAGACAAACTTTAACGGGGGCTTGGATGTTGTGCATTCGGTGAAGATTTTGTAATTTTGCACCGTTATAACGAACAACAATTTAAACTATTATAAAATTATGGCTCACAAAGCATTACTTATGATTCTCGACGGTTGGGGCATCGGCAACCATACCAAGAGCGACGTTATCTACTCGACTCCCACACCTTACTGGGACTCACTCCTTGCCAACTATCCCAACTCAGAGCTCCAGGCGAGCGGCGAGAATGTAGGATTGCCCGACGGACAGATGGGCAACTCGGAGGTAGGTCACCTCAATATCGGTGCCGGCCGCGTTCTGTATCAGGATCTTGTAAAGATCAACAAGGCTATCAAGGATGGTTCGATAATGAACAATCCCGAGATCAAGGATGCGTTTGAATATGCCAAGAACTCGGGCAAGGCCATGCACTTCATGGGCCTCACGAGCAACGGTGGCGTACACTCTTCGCTCGAGCACCTGTATGCCCTGTGTGACATCGCCAAGCATTACGGACTGGAGAAAGTCTACATCCATTGCTTCATGGATGGTCGTGACACCGACCCCCACAGCGGCAAGGGCTTCATCGAGGAGTTGCAGGCCCACTGTGAGAAATCTACGGGCGTGATAGCTTCGATTATCGGCCGTTTCTATGCCATGGATCGCGACAAGCGCTGGGAGCGTGTTAAGGTAGCTTATGACCTTCTCGTCGAGGGCGAGGGCAAGCAGGCTACCGATATGGTCAAAGCTATGCAGGAGAGCTATGACGAGGATGTGACCGACGAGTTCATCAAGCCTATCAACAACTCGACCGTTGACGGTACCATCAAGGAGGGTGACGCTGTTATCTTCTTCAACTACCGCAATGACCGTGCCAAAGAGCTCACTGTTGTGCTCACCCAGCAGGATATGCCTGAGCAGGGTATGCACACCATCCCCGGGCTGCACTACTATTGCATGACTCCCTACGACTCGTCGTTCAAGGGACTCCATATCCTCTTCGACAAGGAGAACGTTTCGAACACTCTCGCCGAGTATCTGTCGTCGCTGCAGAAGAAGCAGCTCCATATCGCAGAGACCGAGAAATATGCCCACGTGACATTCTTCTTCAATGGTGGTCGCGAGGCTCCGTTCGACGGTGAAGACCGTATCCTCGTTCCTTCGCCCAAGGTTGCCACATACGATCTGAAGCCCGAGATGAGCGCTTTTGAGGTTAAGGATAAACTCGTTGAGGCTATCGATACCGAGAAATATGACTTCATTGTGGTTAACTTTGCCAACGGTGACATGGTAGGTCACACCGGTATCTATGAGGCTATCGAGAAGGCTGTGAAGACTGTCGACGCTTGCGTTCATGACGTTGTTGAGGCTGCCAAGAAGAACGGCTATGAGGTTATCATCATCGCCGACCATGGTAATGCCGACAATGCCATCAATCCCGACGGAACTCCCAATACCGCTCACTCGCTCAACCCCGTTCCTTTCGTTTATGTAACCGAGAACAAGGACGCAAAGGTTGAGAACGGTATTCTCGCCGACGTTGCTCCTTCGATCCTGCACATCATGGGCTTGAAGCAGCCCGCCGAGATGACCGGCCACGACCTCATCAAGGACTGAGCGCACTGCGTGCACTGCGTGCGAAGGATAAGCGCTGCGCGCAAGGATATTGCGCTTTGCGCAAAGGATAGCGCACTGCGTGCGAAGGATATGCGCTGCGCGCAGGTATATGTGCTTTGCACAAGGATATTGCGCTTTGCGCAAAGGATAATGCACTGCGTGCGAAGTATGTGCGCTTCGCGCAAGGATTTTAAGTATTTGGTATATGACGCAGGCTCGCTACCGGTTGGGTGGCGAGCCTGCTTTGGTTATTTGGGATTTTTGGGGGATTACTTGGCGAGGTGGTGGAGGAGGGTGAGGGCTTCGGGGCGGGAGGCGTCGATGAGGGCGGGGACGTGGGCGTCGCTGTTTACGATGATGGGGACGCGGGCGTCGACGAGGCTCTGGAGGAGCGTCTCGGAGGGGAAGAAGCGACCGTGCTCGGCGCGGGCTTTGGTGTTCAGTTCGACGGTTACTCCCGATTCGATGACGTGGTCGACGAGGTCGTTGGCCAGCGACTGATACCATGATTCGCTCTCGATGCCGGGGCAGTAATGGGAGGCGTTGTGGCCTACCTTGTCGAGGTGGCCGATGATGTCGAATCCGCCTCGTTCTACCATTTTGATTGACTGGCTGTAGAAGGTTTCGACAACATAGCGTATGTCGTCGTGAAAATTCTCACGCATTTTGCGGCGGAATGACTCGAAGCGTCCGTCGATGTCGACGAGTGTGCCGTCCTGAGCGGGGATGAAGTGCACCGACCCGATGGTGTAGTCGAGTGGCAGGGATGTAAAATAGTCGGACGACGGGCCCCAATCGTCGCCGAGGTAGTCGATTTCCATTCCGGCAAGGAATGTGACGCGGTCGCCATAGGCTTGTCGAATGCGGTCGACTTCGGCCAGATAGACGGGCACTTTGTCGCGATGCATGTTGCAGGGCGAGACGATGGGTACGGGCGAGTGGGGGGTGAAGCCGTAGTGGGTGAATCCGCGTGCTACGGCTTCGCGAGCGAACGCCTCCATCTGAGCGCGTCCGTCGCAAAACTCGGTATGAGAATGAAGTGTGTAGCGACTGCTGTCGCCAAGTAGTTTTATGAAATCGATTTTAGAACGCATAGCTTATTCCTATCGAGGGGATAAACGCATGTACGTGATATGATGCATTGAATGTTTCGGTCACAGGAAGCTGAGCGGTGGGCGGCAGCATTGCGTTCAGCTTGGCTGCGAGAAGGTCAGGGTAGGTGCACGAGGCGTTGTCGCGGCCGAGACCGGCAACGTACATAAACGCGAAGTCGATCGAAAATCCGCTGAACGGCTTGAACGAGAAGCCTACCGTAGGCTCGATCTTGGTCATGCCGGGGGTCTCGGGGTTGTAATACTCGTCGTTGACAGGGGTAGTGTCGATCATGAGTCCGGCGCGGAGGTCGAAACGATGTGTAAGTTCATATTCACCGCCAAGGGAGAATGCCCAGCAATTGCGGTAGTTCTTGGTGATGGACTGGTTGTAGGCTGCGCAGAGGGGGTCGAGGAACTCGATGTCGAGTTTACTGTAGGTCTTCCAGCCTGTGAGGCGAGCATCGGCTGCAACGGTGAGGCGGTCGAGGGGTTTCCATGATGCGCCGATCGACAATACATAGGGGCATGGCATCGAGGCGGCGAAGTTGGTCGAGTTGATGATGTCGAGTTCGCTCAGCAGTACCTGTGCCTGGGCGTTGGCATAGGAGATCGAGGCGCGGCCGGCGTCGACAGTCATCTTCACCTTGGAACGGTATGATACGCCCACTGTGAGATTGTCGAGGATGTCATACATGACTCCCACGTTGAAGCCGCACGAAACGTTTGACTTACCGTTGAGGTTGACCGACGCCGGTATTACACCATTATAATAATGAGGGTCGGTGATAGCGCCTTGCTGGGCCAGGATGGCCAGCGTCTTGTCGGCTGTAGCGGGAGCGATAAGACCTTTGCTCAGGTCGACTGTGCCCCAGTTGACGGTGAGACCGGCGCCGACCGAGAGGCGGTCGGTGATACGCCACGAGATAGTGGGCTGCAGAGTAAATACTTTAAGATTCACGCGCTGGCTGAGGAGTGCTCCGGGCCAGTTGTCGGTCCAGTCGATACCGCTTCCGTAGGGGGTATAGAACGAAACGCCGGCCTTGAGATTGTCGTAGATCGAAAATGCGGCGTTGACCATTATGGGTGTCGACGGGTCGTTGACGGTCTTGTAGGTTTTGCCGTCGGTGAGTTCGGTCTTTCCTTTAGCGAAAATGGATGTGAAAGAACCTGTCACGTCGAAACGTTTGTTCATGAATCCAAGTCCGGCCGGGTTGAAGTACATGCTCTCACCGTCGAGGTGCATGCCTGTGCCGGTGTGTCCCATGCCAATCTGGCGGGCGCTGAGAGTGTTTACTTGATAACCTTCGGCCATCGATGTGAGGGAGAGGGTAGCCGCGAGGGCTGTTAGTACGATTTTGTTCATATTTAAATAAAATAATAAGAAGGTGTATGGGGTTATACACCTTCTATAGTTTTCAATAGTCGAACTGACGCTTCAGTCGATCCGATTTAATGCGTTTTATATACATGAGCACGATGCCTGTCACGGCCAGCGATACCGTCACACCGGCGGCAATGGCTATCGACAGGTCGAAGCCGAGGCCCTCGGGGCGCGGAGCATACAGGAGGTAGCTCACACTTACCGATGTCATGAACATGGCGGGAAGCAGTGTGATGATGTAGGCGCTGTGTTTTCGGGCAAGATACACGGTGCATGCCCATAGTGTAAACACGGCCAGCGTCTGATTGCTCCAGGCGAAGTAGCGCCACAGAATCTTGAAGTCGATGAGCATCACGGCAAATGCCAGGGCGAAGATGGGGAGCGACAGGGCGAGACGTTTCCAGAACTTGCGCTGGTCGAATTTCAGGAAATCGGCTGCGATGAGTCGGGCGCTGCGCAGGGCAGTGTCGCCTGTGGTGATAGGCGCGGCTATGACGCCGATGATTGCGAGCAGGCCTCCGAGCGAGCCGAGCCAGGTGACCGAAATCTCTTTAACAAGCGGGGCGGGGGTAGAGCCGGCCATGTAGTTGTTGAGGTTCTCGTAGCTCTCGGTAAAAGCGATGGCTGCGGCAGCCCAGATGAGGGCGACAAGGCCTTCCGATACCATGGCGCCGTAGAAGATGGGTCGGGCCAGTTTCTCGTTTTTGAGGCAGCGGGCCATCATGGGCGATTGGGTGGCATGGAATCCCGATATCGCACCGCAGGCAATCGAAACGAACATCATAGGAAAGATGGGGACGCCGTCATGGTTGCGCGAGTGCAGTCCCTCGCTGATGCCGTCGGGGATAGTCACTCCACCGAAAAGCAGCACGCCGAGCAGGCCCACGGCCATAAACAGCAGTGTGAAACCGAAAATGGGGTAGAAGTTGTCTATGAGCTTATCGATGGGCAACAGTGTGGCGAGCATGTAGTATAGGAATATAATGCCGATCCATACCACGCGGTCCATATAGTCGGGAGTCATTCCGGCCAGGAGGTCGGCCGGGTTAATTACAAACACGGCACCAACAAGCACTAACAGTAGCAGCGAGAATACGCGCATGACCTGCTTGACGCTCGTGCCGAGTTCGTGGCCTACAACCTCGGGAAGCGACATGCCGCCCGAGCGGATGCTCATCATGCCCGAGATGAAATCGTGAACGGCACCGGCGAAGATGGTGCCGAGGACAATCCACAGGAATGCTGCCGGACCGAACATAACGCCCATTATGGCTCCGAAAATGGGACCGAGTCCGGCTATGTTAAGGAACTGTATGAGAAATACTTTCCATGTGGGAAGTGGCAGATAATCGATGTCGTCGCGGCGGGCGTAGGCCGGAGTGGTACGCTCGGGCTCGATCTTGAAAATACGTTCAACGATGAGTCCGTATATGAAGTATCCGCCTACGAGAACGGCTATGGAAATAAGAAAGAGAGCCATTTGTTAGTTTATAGTTGTTAGTTGGGGATTTATTGCATTTCGGCTTCGATTACTTCGTTGGAGGCGTGGCGTAGGGTTACGGCGTCGTCGAGCGCTTGCTTTTCGAGTCGAAGGATTTCGGCGGAGACTGAGGTGTCGCCGTCGGCATACTGCCGGCGTAGATTTTCGAGTCGGGCTGCATCCTGTTTCACACTTTTCTCCAGATCGAGGTAACGGCGCATGGCCATGCGGGCATCGCTGTTTGAAAGCTGTTCGATGCGTGTGATGACGCGGCCGTCGGGCAGTCCGAATCGACACTGTTCGCGTAGTCGGTGGGCCGATGTGCTTATGTTGGCAATCGATTTTATCAGTTTTGAATAGTCGCTACCGGGTTCCCATGTCGAGGAGATGGACGAGAGGCGTGCGCGGTCTTTGAGATCGGGCGCTGTCACGTCGACATTTACGCGCATGTCCGACGGGATGAAGAGGTAGATTGTCACCATACCCTCGATGCGGTTGCGGTCGCTTGCCCACCAGCCTACTCCGGTCGACTCGTCGATGGCAAGCATATAGTCGTTGTAGGGTGAGTTGTAGGGCATGCCGAGATTCTGTGGCTGCAGGAAGCCGTTGCTGTCGCGGCGTGAAATGAAGATGTCGTAGCCTCCGAGCGAATTCTCGCCGTCGTTGGCGTAGTAGAGCGTTATGCCGTCGGGCATGAGGAACGGGTAGTTGGCATCGCCACCCTCACCGAGGTGATCGCCCACGGCAACCGGAGTGTCCCACTCGTTGCCATAAAGAGCTACCGAGCTTACGAGGCGGTAGGTCTCGTCGGCATCGGGTGCCGACCACATCATCTCGGTGCGGCTTTCGGGTTCGTACACGACAGTGGGCGATGCGGCTGCAAAGGAGGATGGGAGTATCGACGGGGCGTTGAGCGAGCCGCTCTCGGGCGACAGGCGGTAGTGGGTGAAAAACTCGTCGGCCGGCACGTTGATGCTGTCGAACACTACGATGCGCTCCACGCGGTTGAGCATGTTGCGGGTGCGTTCGAGTTGAGCGGTGACGGCGTCCGACTCGTCGGGAAGGGTTTTGCGCCCCTTTTTCAGCGCTTTGCGATAGTCGGCGAGCAGCTGGTCGGCATCGTCGAGCCTGTATTCTCTGATGGCTATCTCGATGAGCCCGAGGCGAGCGCTATTATTCTTTGTCACGACTTTCTTGTATTGAGTCATGGCATCGGCATCGCGGCCGGTAGCGCGGTAGCAGTCGCCAAGGAGTACCGGTATCGTGGTGTTGCGTGGCTCTTTGGCTGCTAATTTCTGGAGCATCGATATGGCCGACTCGTAGTCGCCGGCGGTTATGAGTTCGCGGGCCTCGCTTATGGTGGCTGCGCCGAAAGCCGCAGGAATCGATACGGCACATGCGGCTGCCAGGCTTAAGATAACTCGTTTGATCATAGCGCAGAGGGTTTTAGTGCGAGACCTGTGCGCTCCGACAGGCCGAACAGCAGGTTCATGTTGTGTACGGCTGTTCCGGCCGAGCCTTTGAGCATGCTGTCGATTACCGAGGTCACGAGCAGACGGTTGCCGTGCTTCTCGAGGTGAAGGATACACTTATTGGTGTTGGCGACATCTTTCAGCTCTACCTGCTTGTCGACAATGAATGTGAAGCCGTGGTCGGAGTAATAGTCCTCGTAAAGTTTCCTTACGTCGTCGAGCGTGAGGGGGCAGTCGAGATAGACGGCAGCGATGAGTCCACGCGACAGGCTGCCGAGCATAGGCACCATGCTCACGCGGGAGTTGAACGACGTCTGCAGCGCTTTGATTGTCTGTTCGATTTCGGCTACATGGCTATGGGTGAGTGCGTTGTAAAGGCGTATATTGTCGGCCAGCGTTGGATCGCCCGACACGGCGGCTACATGAATGTCGCCGTTGACAAGCAGATTCTTGGCCAAGGGGAGGAGCGCCAGCTCGACGGCTGTTGCAAACGCTCCCGGATTGGTAACCTTGGTAGCTCCGCGCACCATCGCTTTGCGGTTGAGTTCGGGGAGACCGTAGACAAACTCGTTGTCTTCGGCCGACATGCGGAAATCGCCCGACAGGTCGATAATCTTGATGCTTTCGGTTTTTTCTTTGTTACGGTCCAGGAACGAACGTGCTGCGCCGGTGTGGCAACAGTTGAAAAGAACATCGATCTCCTCCCAGCGAGGCTGAGAGACGATAGCCATGTCACATTCACCTATAAGGCCCTGGTGAATGTCACTGACGCGCGTACCAACATGGTGTTCACTCTGTATCCATTTAAGGTCAACGTCGGGGTGGTTGAGCAACAGGCGAATAATCTCGCCGGCCACTTTCGACTCTGCCCCGGTAATACCTACTTTAATCATAATCGAAATTTGAGGGTTTCAACCTACAAATATACGAATATTTTTAATAATCGTCACCAGGTTTCTCCATTTGCTGAAATCAAGGCCGACATTATGGGCTATGATGGAACCGGCAATCAGAACTTTTTTGAGGCAGGGGTGTTGATAATGTATAATGTTTAGCTATTTATAAAGGAGATGAAAAAAAGACTTACAATTGCTCTTGTGGCTCACGATCAGCGCAAGGCCGACATGGTCGACTGGGTGCGCTATAATGCCGAATTCCTGTCGCATCACCATCTTGTGTGTACCGGTACAACCGGTGGTCTGGTAAAGAAAGCTTTCGATGAGCTTGGTATAGAATCGGATGTAGAGTGCAAGAATTCGGGCCCGATGGGTGGCGATGCCGAGATCGCGGCAATGGTAGTGCGCGGAGAGATTGACTTCGCGATATTCCTTAACGATGATTTGAGTGCTCAGCCCCATGAGGCTGATATCCAGATGCTGCTGCGTCAGTGTCGACTGCACAATGTGCCTATCGCCTGTAACCGTATAAGCGCCGACTTGATAATCTCGAGCCGTCTGTGGGACGATCCCGACTATCAGCCCCGCGAGCAGCGTTACGTGCACTACGAACGCAAATAGTATCAGCCTAATCGGACTGTTTGATATTGATATAAAAGAAAAGCACCGGCCTCGTTGAGGGGTCGGTGCTTTAGGTGTTGTAGCGAGTCCGGGATTCGAACCCGAGTCTCCGCCTTGAGAGGGCGGCGTGCTAGGCCTCTACACTAAATCGCCATTTTGCTTGACGCAGTGAGCTTAACTGCTAACAACGGTGCAAAGGTAAGAACAAAATTTGATTTTTGCAAATTTTGAGCGGCCCGTAGAGTGTAATTAACAAAATTTAGACCCCGTTCCCCAATATTTGTTAACGCTGGGGCGGTCAAGCGTCGTGCAGATGTGTTCGCGCAGTGAGGGAGCAATGCGGTTGCATTGTGACCGAAACAAGCGGACGCAGATGCATGACGATTGGCCGGGGCGATGGTAATTTCTTGCCACGGACAACTGAAAATAAATACTGCTGTGAAGAATTCGAGAAGGGGCAGAATTATATGAACCGCAACATAAACATCGCACACGCCACCATCGCAATCCCCTTGGCGGTATGAAGAATTTGATCGTAATTCCTGTTTAATCTTCTAACGGATTCAAGCCATGATCACTGTGCAATTAATTGTATGCTGATCTATGAAATTACCTTAACATCGCATCTCTCTGGCGCTTTTTGCCTTGTTCTTCAGTCACGTAGCTACGGCTACGCTCCTTCATCACAAGACAAAAATCACTCAGAGATATACGACCCCAGCGTTAACAAATATTGGGGAACGGGGTCTTAGGGTGCCGGGGGGGTAAAAGAAAAGCACCGGCCTTGTTGAGGGGTCGGTGCTTTGGAGTGTTGTAGCGAGTCCGGGATTCGAACCCGAGTCTCCGCCTTGAGAGGGCGGCGTGCTAGGCCTCTACACTAAATCGCCATTTTGCTTGACGCAGTGAGCTTGACTGCTAACAACGGTGCAAAGGTAGGAATAAGTTTTGAAATGGCAAAATTTTCGGAAGATTTTTTTATTGTTGGCTTTTTTTGGTGTTATTGTGGTGTTAGTAGTGATTTAATTTGTAATTTTGCTGCCTAAATACAAATATACATTGTAATACAGATTTAAACTGTAATGGAGATAATAAGAACAGTTGACCAACTGAGGGAGCGTGTCGACGCACAGCGTGCGGCCGGACGCGAGGTTGGTCTTGTGCCAACTATGGGTGCCCTGCACGAGGGGCACATTTCGCTCGTTGAGCGCGCGCGCCGCGAGAATGACTTTGTAGTTGTAAGTGTTTTTGTGAACCCTACACAATTCAATAATGCCACCGATCTGGCAACCTATCCGCGCACCGAGGAGGCCGACTGCGAGAAGCTGGCGGCGGCCGGTGTCGATGTGGCTTTCATACCGACGGTCGACGAGATGTACCCGGCGCCCGATGAGCGCGTATTCGACCTGGGTGAGGTAGCCGAAGTGATGGAGGGCCCGATGCGTCCCGGCCATTTCAACGGTGTGGCACAGGTGGTGAGCAAGCTGTTTATGTTTGCCCGTCCCACGCGAGCCTATTTTGGCGAGAAGGATTTCCAGCAGATTGCCGTGATACGCCGCATGGTCGAGCTCGAGGGCTTCGATATCGAAATTGTCGACTGCCCGATCAAGCGAGCCGATGACGGACTGGCCCTGAGCAGCCGCAACGTGCGACTCACGCCCGAGCAGCGCGCTGTGGCACCGATGATCCACAGGATACTGGCCGAGAGTGTGGCAATGGCACCGGGCAAAAGTGTAGCCGAGGTGAAAAAGAGCGTCATCGATGCCATCAATGCAGTGGACCACATGGAAGTAGAGTATTATGAGATAGTTCATCCGCTCACGATGCAGCCGGTCAACGACTGGAAAGACAATCCCGTGGGTTGCATAACGGTGTATTGCGGCGACGTGCGTCTCATTGATAATATAAAGTATAGAACACAGGAATAACAGTCATGCTTATTCAGGTTTTAAAATCAAAGATTCACAGGGTCACTGTTACCGAGGCCCGTCTCGATTATATAGGCAGTATCACTATCGACCCGCTGTTGCTCGAGGCTGCCGGCATTATGGAAGGAGAGCGCGTATTCATTGTCAACAACAACAATGGCGAGCGCCTCGACACTTATACCATCGCGGGTGAGCCCGGGTCGGGGGTAATATGTCTTAACGGCGCTGCGGCCCGCCGCGTGCAGCCGGGCGACATTGTTATTATAATGGCCTATGCGCTTATGACCCAGGAAGAGGCCCGCGACTTCAAGCCGAAGGTTATCTTCCCCGATACCGCCACCAATTTGCTAAGAAATTAATATAGGAATATAAATATATGTTTGACAATCTAAACGAACGACTTGAACGCAGTTTCAAAATCCTGAAAGGTCAGGGCAAGATTACCGAGATCAATGTTGCCGAGACACTGAAGGATGTGCGCCGCGCTCTGCTTGATGCCGACGTCAATTTTAAAGTTGCCAAAAATTTCACCGATACCGTCAAGGCCAAGGCTCTCGGTCAGAATGTAATCAATGCCATCAAACCCAAGGAGTTGATGGTTAAGATCGTTCATGACGAGCTCACCCAGCTCATGGGTGGCGACACTGCCTCGATCAATCTCAGCGGTAATCCCACGGTCATATTGATGTCGGGATTGCAGGGCTCGGGTAAGACAACTTTCAGCGGCAAGCTGGCGCGTAAGCTCAAGAGCGAGAAGGGACGTCGTCCGTTGCTTGTAGCCTGTGACGTTTACCGTCCCGCGGCTATCGACCAGCTCAAGGTGCTTGCCGAGCAGATTAATGTTCCGGTGTACACCGAGGATGGCAACAAGAACCCCGTGCAGATTGCCGAAAACGCTATAAAATATGCCAAGAGCAACAATCTCGACCTCGTGATCGTCGATACAGCCGGACGTCTGGCCGTCGACGAGGAGATGATGACCGAGATTGCCGCCATCAAGAAAGCGATCAAGCCTCAGGAAACCCTGTTCGTGGTCGACTCGATGACCGGTCAGGACGCCGTGAATACGGCCAAGGAGTTCAACGACCGTCTCGACTTTGACGGCGTCGTACTCACCAAGCTTGACGGTGACACCCGCGGTGGTGCTGCTCTGTCGATACGCACGGTCGTTACGAAGCCTATCAAGTTTGTGGGTACCGGCGAGAAGCTCGAGGCGATCGACCTTTTCCACCCGGCACGTATGGCCGACCGTATCCTGGGCATGGGCGATATCGTATCGCTCGTCGAACGCGCCCAGCAGGTCTATGACGAGAAAAAGGCCAAGGAACTTGAAAGCAAGATTCGCAAGAACCAGTTCAACTTCAACGATTTCCTTGCCCAGATACAGCAGATCAAGAAGATGGGTAACCTCAAAGACCTCGCGTCGATGATTCCCGGCCTCGGCAAAGCTATCAAGGATGTCGAGATCGATGACAATGCATTCAAGGGCATCGAGGCCATTATCTACTCGATGACTGCCGCTGAGCGCGAGAAACCCGAGATAATCAATGGCAGCCGCCGCAAACGTATCGCTGCCGGTTCGGGCACGACACTCCAGGAGGTGAACCGACTGCTCAACCAGTTTGAGCAGACCCGCAAGGCCATGAAGGCTGTGAGCGGCATGAAGAATCCCATGAAGCTTATGGGAGCCATGAAAGGTATGAGAAGATAATAAGCCCCCGTTCCACATTTTCTGTTAAAACAGGGACTACTATTTATACAAAGACCGATTTTTTGCTATGACTATAATTGACGGAAAGAAAGTATCAGACGATATAAAGCAGGAGATTGCGCGCGAGGTCGAGGCCATGGTTGCCGAGGGTAAGCGTCGCCCGCATCTTGCTGCGATTCTTGTAGGCCACGACGGTGGCAGCGAGACCTACGTTGCCAACAAGGTCAAGGCTTGTGAAGTGTGCGGTTTCAAATCGACCCTCATACGGTTTGAGGACGATATCACCGAAGAAACCCTGCTCGAGACAATCGAGAAACTCAATAACGACCCCGAGGTCGACGGATTTATCGTACAGTTGCCGTTGCCTCGCCATATCAACGAGCAGCGTGTCATAGAGGCCATCGATTACCGCAAGGATGTCGACGGTTTCCATCCTATCAATGTAGGCCGCCAGGCTATCGGACTGCCGTGTTTCCACTCGGCAACCCCGGCCGGTATTGTCGAGTTGCTGTCGCGTTATAATGTTCCGGTAAAGGGTGCCGACTGTGTTGTGCTCGGCCGCAGCAATATCGTAGGCAAGCCTGTTGCCACTCTGCTTATGCAGAAGGCTAACGGCGATGCAACCGTGACCGTGTGCCACAGTTCTACCCGTGACCTTGCCTCGCACACGCGCCGCGCCGACATCATCATCGCAGCCCTTGGCAAGCCCGGATTTGTCACAGCCGATATGGTCAAGGATGGAGTAGCGATTATCGACGTGGGCACAACCCGCGTTCCCGATGCTTCGCGCAAGAGCGGTTTCCGCCTGAGCGGTGACGTCGACTACGCCAATGTTGCCGAAAAGTGTTCGTATATCACCCCCGTGCCCGGAGGAGTAGGCCCCATGACGATTGTTTCGCTCATGAAGAATACACTGCTCGCGGCCAAGGGCGAGATTTACAAATAAGATCAGAGTCAGGCCTACCTGACTGACGTGTTATGGAGAGTTTGTTGCAGGCCTTGTCAGTTTATGTCGCGGCGGCGTTGGCTCCTATGAGCCAGCCGGTCGACATTGTGTTTGCCGGCGATGCCATGCAGCATTCGGCTCAGATCGAGGCAGCGCGTACGCCGCAGGGTACGTATGACTACAGCGAGTGTTTTGCTGCCGTAAAACCTTATGTCTCAGCTGCCGACTATGCGGTGGTTAATCTCGAGACTCCACTTGGTGGCCGGCCCTATGCCGGCTATCCCTGTTTTTGTTCGCCCGATTCTTATGCCGAGGCATTGCGCGACGCGGGCTTTGACATGTTTCTGACAGCCAACAACCACACCCTCGACCGCCGGGACAGAGGATTGCGTCGTACAATCTCGGTACTCGACTCGCTGGGTGTCGACCATATAGGCACCTACAGCCACGATTCATGCCGTGTTAAGCAACTTCCTTTTATAAAGGATATTAAAGGCTACAAAATAGGCTTCCTGAATTATACTTACGGAACGAACGGTATTACCCCCGGGCGAGAGGTCGTAGTCGATTACATCGACACGCTCAAGATGGCCAGGGATATAGCGATGACCCGCGATGCCGGTGCCGAACTGCTTGTTGTGGCTATACATTGGGGCGATGAATACCGACTGTTGCCCAATCAGGCGCAGAAGCGTATAGCACGCTTCCTGCTTGACCACAAGGTTGATGTCGTGATGGGTGGTCACCCTCATGTCATACAGCCTATGGAACTAAATGCGGCACAGAATGATACGCTTAACCGGCAACTTGTTGTCTACTCGCTGGGTAATTTCATTTCGAACATGAAAACCCGCGACACGCGCGGCGGGGTTATGGTGAAAGTGTCGTTCAAGCGCAGTCTCGACGGTCGCCCGTATATAGCCGGTGCGTCATACGCGCCAGTGTTTACTGTCCCTGCCGGCGCCGGGCATAACTTCAGGCTCGTGAATGCGGTTGACACGTTGCACTCGTCGCCGTGGGAGTATCATCGAAGGCAGTTCCTGCAAAGCGCCAAGGCTATTTTTGACAAACACAATAAAAATGTACCTATAGATTCAATAAAACCATGAAACTTATCGTATCACTCGCGATGGCGGCGCTGACCTGTTTCGCAGCCATGGCATCGCATCCGGTGTCGCAACTGCTTGATCGCCTGCAACCAGGCGCGTCAAAGCGTATCGTTATTAAGCAGGTCGACTCTCCCGAGCATTTCTTCGAGATTTCAAACAGCAACGGCAAGCCTATGATCACCGGCAACAACGCGGTGAATATCGCTGCCGGACTTAACTGGTATCTGAAATACTATACCGGTAACCACATGTCGTGGAACAACCTGAAGATTGAGCTTCCCGACGGCGCGCTTCCGGTGCCTTCGCGTCCGGAGCGACACACGCGTCCGTCTGACCGCACCTACTATCTCAACTACTGCACCCATTCCTACTCGATGGCTTTCTGGGACTGGGAACGCTGGGAGAAGGAGATTGACTGGATGGCTCTGCATGGCATCAATATGCCGCTGGCTATGACCGGCGTCGATGTAGTGTGGCGCAATACCCTCAGGCGACTCGGTTATGACGAGGCTGAGATCGATTCGTTCATCGCCGGACCGGCATTCCAGGCTTGGTGGCTCATGAATAACCTTGAAGGGTGGGGCGGCCCCAACAGCGATGAGTGGTATAAAGACCGCGAGAAGCTGGCTCATAACATTCTTGACCGCATGCACCAGCTTGGCATGACACCCGTTTTGACGGGCTACTCGGGCATGGTTCCTCATGATGCCGACGAGCGCCTTGGGGTAAAGATTTCGGGCAAAGGTATCTGGAACGGATTCACTCGCCCCGCTTTCCTCATGACTACCGACCCTCGTTTTAACGAGATAGCCGGAATATATTACGACGAGCTTACAAAATTATATGGCCCGGCGGCTTATTACAGCATGGACCCGTTCCATGAGGGTGGAAGCACTGAGGGTGTTGACCTCACCGAGGCCGCACGCATTATTACAGCAGCGATGAAACGTGTAAATCCCGATGCTGTGTGGGTAGTGCAGGGCTGGACCGAGAATCCCCGCGCCGAGTTGCTCGCCGGAGTCGATAAGGGGGATATCGTAGTGCTCGACCTCGCGAGCGAGATTCGTCCGCAGTGGGGCGATCCCGACAGTCCCTCGCCATACGTGCGGACAAACGGTTACGCTCCCCACGACTGGATGTATTGTATGCTGTTGAACTTTGGCGGAAACGTCGGCCTGCATGGACGCATGGATACCGTGATCGACGAGTATTATAAGGCATTGAACTCAACTCATGGTGAGAACCTCAAGGGCACCGGCCTCACGATGGAGGGTATCGAGAATAATCCTGTAATGTATGAACTCATGAGCGAACTGCCCTGGCGCAAAGCAGCGTTTGCCAAGGAGGACTGGCTCAAAGGATATATCAAGGCGCGCTACGGCAAGTTTGATTCCGATGCTTATAACGGTTGGCTTGGACTGGCCAGTAGTATCTATAACTGCCCGCTGGGCAACCTGCAGCAGGGCACTACCGAGTCGGTATTCTGCGCCCGCCCGTCGCGCAAGGTGTGGCAGGTGTCGAGCTGGAGCAAGATGCGTGAATACTATGACCCGGCCGATGTCATCAATGCCGCTGTCGAGTTCGCGAAAAGCGCTCATTCATTATCTTCCAACGCCAATTACCGGTATGACCTCGTGGATATTACCCGCCAGGCCGTAGCCGAGAAGGGCCGCTTGACCTATAAGGATATGGTAGCGGCGCTTGAAACGGGCGATAAAGCTGCTTTTGAGAAATCGGCCGCCTATTTCCTGTCGCTTATCGATATGCAGGATCGACTGCTGGCCACGATGCCCGATTTCACTGTGGGGCGCTGGATTAATGATGCGCGGCGTCTTGCTCCGAGCGAGTCGGAAAAAGATCTGTTTGAGCAGAATGCCCGCCTCTTGGTAACCACATGGGGACGACGCGGTGCCAGCGAAAAAGGCAAATTGCGTGATTATGCCCACCGCGAGTGGAACGGATTGCTCCGCGACTTCTACCGTCCGCGCTGGGAGGCATGGGTCGCACAGCAGCGCGATATCCTCGACGGTAAAGAGGTAGCCGACATTGATTTCTATGCCATGGACGAGAAATGGGTCGATGCCCGCGATGCCTATTCCGAGACTCCTCAGGGTGATCCCGTTGAAGTGTCGCTTGAGGCCATCCAACTCATAAGACAGTAAAACGCTATGAATCGAATATTGGTCTTTTTCTTAGGTTTTATCGCAGGAGTTGCCACCACTCTCCTTGGCCTCTTCATCTTAGGCGTCTATGTAATAGGAACTAAGGCATCCACTTATAATAATGATTATGATTATATAGCCTTGTGTGATACGGTTTGGACCGAACCTATTGTTGAAGCAGCAACTGTTGAAGTTGCTAACGATTCAATTGAAGTGAAAGGACGTAAGGGATATGTTAATCTTGCCATCGGAATGTCCAAACAAGAGGTAAAGGATAAGCTTGGACGTCCAAAAACGACTGAGTATTATGGTACCGAGACCTGGAAGTATGAGTTTCCTGGTGAAGGTATGTACGGAACAATCCGCGTTATGACCTTGGAGTTTCGTGATGGCGGATTAATATCGATAAATCAGTATTAAACCGGCTCTTAATCCTCATCTTCGTTCTCGGGGAGGGCGCGGGAGGTGAGCGACTGGTTGATGGTCTTGGTGGTCTTGGCTCCCATGGCGCGGATTTTCTCGGCTCGGCGCACGAGGTTGCCGCGGCCCTCGCTCAGTTTGCCCATGGCGTCGCGGAATGCTGTCTCGGTTGCGGTGAGTCCTTTCTCGATGCGAGCCATATCGTCGACAAATCCAACAAACTTGTCATACATTTTTCCGCTCTCGTCGGCTATCTCGAGTACGTTGCGTTTCATGTCGTCCTGTCGCCAAATCTGCTCGGCAAGGCGCAGGAACGACAGCAGATGGGTGGGGGAGACAATCAGCACGCGCTGGTCGTAGGCCTCCTGCCACAGCTTGGGCTCGAGGTTCATTGCGGCCATGTAGGCGCCCTCGTTGGGTATGAACATTGTCACGAAGTCTGCGCGTTTCTCGCCTACGTAATCCTGATAGTTTTTGGTGGCAAGCTCTTTGATATGAAGCTTCACCGAGCGCAGGTGGCCTTGTGCCGCCTCGCGATACTCGGTCGAAGTCGGGTCGCAGTTTATCAGATCGATGTAGCTCGTAAGTGACACTTTCGAGTCGACAATCACACAGCGCCCGTCGGGGTAGTTGATCACGGCGTCGGGGCGTAGCAGTCGGCCCTGGCTGTCTTTGAGTGTGTTGCCGTCATCGTCGGTTGTAACCTGCAGCTGAAAATGCAATCCTTTTTTGAGTCCCGACTTTTCGAGCAGGGTCTCGAGAATCATCTCGCCCCAGTCACCCTGTACCTTGCTGTCACCGCGTAGCGCCCGGGTTAGGTCTTTGGCCTCGCGGCTTATTGTCTCGTTGAGCTGGACGAGTTCCTTGATGCGCTCGCTAAGGGCAAAGCGCTCACGTGCCTCGTTGCTGTAGGCATCATTGACCGAACGTTTGAAGCGCTCGAGTTCGTCCTTCAGCGGCGCGAGAATGTCGGTGAGGCGCTGCTCCGACTGTTCCTTGAATCGACGAGTGTTGCTGTCAAGGATGTCGCGGGCAAGCAGGTTGAAACGCTGTTCGCTCTCCACGGCGAGGCGTTTTTTCTCTTCTTCACGTTCGGCGGCGATGCGTTGCTTCTCCTGCTCGATAAATTGCAGGCGTTCTTCGAGCCGCAGTCGTTGTCCCTGTTCCTGCTGCAGGCGCGATGTAAGGGCGTCGCGCTCGTTGCGGCTCGTTTCCTGCACGCGAACGTAGTCGCCTCGAAGGGCCGACAGCGCGGCATCACGCTCGGCCACAGTGGTTTCGAGTGCCGAGATGCGCTCACGTGAACGTGTTGCCGAGCGGGTAGTTGAAACATAGGCTACAACGAGAGCCAAAGCTATAATAGATAGAGCTATAAGTGCTATTATTGTCATGGTGATTGAAGCGTAGGAGTTGAAATATGTAGCGAAGTTATACATTATTAATATAAAGAGCAACAAAACCATGTTAAAACACGTTCTATATAAAAATATAAGATATGAAGCGTTTCAGTTTAAAATGGATTATGGCTGTCGTTGTGTTAATGACGGCTTCTTTTGGTGTCAGAGCACAGTATTATCAGATAGCCAACCAGTTGTCGGGGCTTATTTCACCGGCATTGTCGGGTTCGATGAACTATAAGGGTTATGTCGAGGCATCGGGTCTTGCCGGCTTCGGCGACAACCATGCCAACTTTGTAGGTATATCTACCTCGCAGGGATTCCAGTACTCTTCGTGGTTCTTCATGGGCGTAGGTATCGGTGTTGACATGGCTATCGTGCGTAACGATGTTACCGACAAGGCCGACTGGGAGGGCACATATCCCGACTATTATGACCATTCGAGCTCCAAGACGAGGGCTATGATTCCCGTATTTACCGATTTCCGTTTCAACCTGGGCAGCGGCCGCGGGGTAGGGGCTTTTATAGATCTCAAGCTCGGCGCTACATGGCTGCTTGGCGACCGATATCTTACACTGCAGCATGGCCGACTGAGCGGTGCGACACAATTCTATCTTAAACCGTCGGTGGGTTTACGTATTCCGGTATCGACGGTCAACCCCAAACAGGCTGTCAATATCGGTCTCACATATCAGCTCATTACCTCCAATAATAACTATTATCGCTGGGACGGTAACGCTGTAACTCTTAACGCTCTCGGTCTCAGTATAGCGTTCGAGTGGTAGCCTTGCCGGGGCAGTAGGGGGACGAATGAGGAATTCTAAGGGTAAATATTGAGAATATGTTGTAAAACATGTAATTTTATTTGGTGGCTGTCGTAATAAGTGTTAGTTTTACACCCAAAATCACAATTACTCACTTATTAATATTTATTTCAAAACGACTAAACCATGAATCACGCGAGCAAAGCCTTGATGGCCAGTGCAATGGTTGCGCTGATGACCGCATGTTCGGGAACACCTGAGAAAACACTTACTCTCAGTGGCCTCGATCCCGACAAGTTCCTTACCGATTCGACCGCTCTCTACACTCTCACCAATGCCAATGGCATGGAGGTGTGCGTTACCAACTATGGCGGACGCATAGTCTCTATCATGGTTCCCGACCGCGACGGCGTGATGCACGACGTTGTGCTCGGCTTTGATTCTATACAGGCTTACCTACCCGAAAATAACCTGTCTGATTTCGGAGCCTCAATCGGCCGCTACGCCAACCGTATTAATCAAGGTGTAATCGTTATCAACGGTGATTCGATTCAGCTGCCCCAGAACAACTATGGCCACTGCCTGCACGGCGGTCCCACAGGTTGGCAGTATCAGGTTTATGAGGCCCAGCAGCCCAACGACTCAACACTCGTGCTAACCATCACCTCGCCCGACGGTGACAACAACTTCCCCGGCAACGTAGTAGCTACAACTACTTATACCCTCACCGGTGACAATGCAATCGATATCGCCTACTCGGCTACTACCGATGCTACTACCGTCATCAACATGACCAATCACTCTTATTTCAACCTCAACGGTAATCCCGACCAGGCTATCACCGACAACGTGCTTACAGTCAACGCCGATTACTTCACTCCCGTTGATTCTACATTCATGACCACCGGCGAGATAGCTCCCGTTGCAGGCACTCCCATGGACTTTACACAGGCCAAGGAAGTAGGTGCTGAAATCAACAACTACGACTACGACCAGCTCAAGAACGGCAACGGTTACGACCACAACTGGGTGCTCAACACCGCCGGCGATGACTCACAGGTGGCTGCAACCCTCATTTCGCCCTCGACCGGTATCAAACTCGAAGTTCTCACCGACGAGCCAGGCATCCAGGTTTACTCGGGCAACTTCCTCGACGGTACCGTAACCGGCAAGGGTGGCAAAGTCTACAACCAGCGTGCCGCTATCTGCCTCGAGACCCAGCACTATCCCGACAGCCCCAATAAGCCCGAGTGGCCTTCGGTTATTCTCGAGCCGGGTGACACCTACAACAGCCACTGCGTGTTCCGCTTCTCGGTGGCCGAATAATTATCATCGAAAGAAATAAACCAATTATAAACTACTTACCTTAAATTATTCATTATGGCATTTTTAGACTGGTTAGTCATCGGTGTCTTTTTCCTTGCCCTCATCGGTATCATCCTGTGGGTAATGAAACAAAAGCAGAATAACGCCGCCGACTACTTCTTGGGAGGCAAGGACGCGACTTGGATCGCAATCGGTGCCTCAATCTTTGCATCAAACATCGGTTCGGAACACCTCATCGGTCTTGCAGGCTCAGGCGCTTCAAGCGGTATGGCTATGGCCCACTGGGAGATTCAGGGCTGGATGATCCTTATCCTCGGTTGGGTATTCGTGCCCTTCTACACCCGCTCGATGGTTTACACCATGCCTGAGTTCCTTGAGCGTCGTTACAATGGTGCTTCTCGCTCAATCCTGTCGATTATTTCACTCATAAGCTACGTGCTCACCAAGGTTGCCGTAACCGTATATGCCGGCGGTCTCGTTTTCCAGCAGGTATTCGGTATCGACACTCTCTGGGGTATCGACTTCTTCTGGATTGCAGCTATCGGCCTTGTGCTTATCACAGCGCTCTATACAATCTTCGGCGGCATGAAATCGGTGCTGTACACTTCGGTGCTTCAGACTCCTATCCTGCTTCTCGGCTCGGCTATCATCCTTGTGCTCGGTCTCAAGGAGCTTGGTGGCTGGGACAAGATGATGGAAATCTGTAATGCAGTAGAGGTTAACCAGTATGGCGACACCATGACCAACCTCATGCGTTCGAACGATGACCCCGACTTCCCCTGGGCAGGTGCTCTTATCGCTTCGGCTGTTATCGGTTTCTGGTACTGGTGTACCGACCAGTTCATCGTACAGCGTGTACTGTCAGGTAAAAACGAGAAAGAGGCTCGCCGCGGTACCATCTTCGGCGCATACCTCAAGCTCCTCCCCGTGTTCCTGTTCCTCATCCCCGGTATGATCGCATTTGCCATCCACAACAATATGGCAGCCGAGGGTAACACCTTCCTTCCCCTGCTCGAGAACGGTAACCCCAATGCCGACGCCGCTTTCCCCACCTTGGTAGCCAAACTGCTTCCCGCCGGTGTTAAGGGCCTCATCGTGTGTGGTATCCTTGCCGCCCTCATGAGCTCGCTCGCTTCACTTTTCAACTCTTCGGCAGCCCTGTTCACTATCGACTTCTGGCAGCGTTACAAACCCAACACCGATCCCAAGAAACTCGTGCGCATCGGCCAGACCGCTACCGTTGTTATCGTGATTCTCGGTATCCTCTGGATTCCCGTAATGCGCTCGGTTGGTGATGTGCTCTATACCTATCTCCAGGACGTTCAGTCGGTACTGGCTCCCGGTATCGCCGCTGCATTCCTTGCCGGTGTGCTCTGGAAGCGTGCAACAGCACAGGGTGGTATGTGGGGTCTTATCGCAGGTCTCGTTATCGGTCTCACCCGTCTCGGTGCCAAGATCTTCTACAGCAACGCCGACGTTGTTCCCGGTGGTGACGGCAATCTCTTCCAGGCCATCTTCTATGACATGAACTGGTTGTTCTTCTGTGGCTGGATGCTGGTATTCTGCCTGCTGGTTGTATTCTTCGTCAGCCTTTGCACCAAAGCCCCCGATCCTGCCAAGATTCAGGGTCTCGTGTTCGGCACTTCGACCGCCGAGCAGCGTGCAGCTACCCGTGCAAGCTGGAACAAGTGGGATGTGATCCACTCGATCATCATCCTCGGCATCACAGGTGCTTTCTACTACTACTTCTGGTAATTCCTATCGCAGCAATCTCTAACCTACGATATTCACTATGACCACCTATTACAACGATAGTGACCGATTTATAGTCAGCGTCGATTGTGTCATCTTTGGTTTGAACCACAGCCGTCTGAGCCTTCTGCTCGCTCGGCGTCGGTTCGAACCCGAGATGGGGCGGTGGTCACTTATGGGCGGTTTTGTGCGCGCCGACGAGAGCGTCGACGATGCAGCCAAACGCGTCCTCAGCGAACTTACCGGATTGAGCGATCTGTATATGCAGCAGGTGGGCACGTTCGGAGCCGTACATCGCGACCCCGGAGCCCGCGTCATTTCGGTGGCCTATTGTGCGCTCATCAACTTTGACGAGCACGACCGTGTGCGTGTCACAAGCCACGACGCACAGTGGATCGAACTCGAGCAGATACCTTCGCTCGGGTTTGACCACACCGAGATGGTGGCTAAGGCGCTGTCTTTTATCAAGCAGCGTCTCACGGTCGAGCCTATTGCATTCAGTCTCCTCCCCAAGTATTTTACCCTCACACAGTTGCAGCAACTCTATGAGACTGTGCTCGGCGAGAATCTCGATAAACGCAATTTCCGCAAGCGCGTGGCCGAGAATCCCTGCATCGAGAAGACAGAGCTCATCGACAAGATGACATCCCGTCGTGGTGCGGCAATGTACCGGTATAATGCGGCTCTCGATGAAGGCAAGTTCCATATATAACCCTTTTTAATAGCAATACTTATTATTATGCTTGAAGAACTCAAAGAAAAAGTGTTCCGCGCCAACCTCGATCTTGTTAAGCACGGACTCGTAATATTCACCTGGGGCAACGTTTCGGGCATCGACCGTGAGTCGGGCCTCGTTGTAATTAAGCCCAGCGGTGTCGACTACGACACGATGACTGTCGACGATATGGTCGTTGTTGATCTCGACGGCAATGTCGTTGAGGGCAATCTTCGCCCCTCGAGCGACACTCCCACCCATCTTGCCATCTATCGCGCATGGCCCGAGGTAGGCGGTGTGGTTCACACCCATTCTACCTATGCCACAGCGTGGGCACAGGCCGGCAAGGATATCCCCAACATCGGCACTACCCATGCCGACTATTTCCATCACGCCATTCCCTGTACCGATGATATGACCGAAGCCGAGGTCAAGGGCCAGTATGAGCTGGAGACTGGCAACGTCATCATCAAGCGCTTCGAGGGCATGAATCCCATGCACACACCCGGAGTCCTCGTCAAGAACCACGGCCCGTTCGCCTGGGGTAAAGACGCTCACGATGCAGTGCACAACGCCGTTGTGATGGAGCAGGTTGCCAAGATGGCTTTCATAGCCTATGGCGTGAATCCCGGCCTCACGATGAATCCCCTCCTTATCGAGAAGCATTACAACCGCAAGCATGGTCCCGGCGCGTACTACGGACAGGCCAAGAAATAATTTAAAACTGACAATTAAAAATTTATAATTTAATACCTATTATCATCATGAAAGCATTTGAAAATCTTGAACTCTGGTGGATCACCGGTGCACAACTTCTATATGGTGGCGACGCTGTTGTAGCTGTCGACGCTCACTCAAAAGAAATGGTTGATGGCCTCAACAACTCGGGTCGCCTTCCCATCAAAGTAGTATACAAAGGCACAGCCAACTCTTCAAAGGAGGTTGAAACCCTCATGTCGGCTGCCAGCAACGATACAAAGTGTGTAGGCGTTATCACATGGATGCACACTTTCTCTCCCGCCAAGATGTGGATTCACGGTCTGCAGAAACTCACCAAGCCCCTGCTTCACCTCCACACACAGTATAATGCCGAGATACCCTGGGACACCATGGATATGGACTTCATGAACCTCAACCAGAGCGCCCACGGTGACCGTGAGTTCGGTCACATCTGCGCCCGCATGCGCGTACGCCGCAAAGTCGTTGTAGGCCACTGGAAGGACGAGAAGACTCAGGACAAGATCGCCGTTTGGTCGCGCGTTGCTGCCGGCTGGGCCGATTCTCAGGATATGCTCATCCTCCGCTTCGGCGACCAGATGAACAATGTTGCCGTTACCGACGGTGACAAGGTTGAGGCCGAGGTGCGCATGGGCTACCATGTAGACTATACTCCCGTGAGCGAGCTCATGGAGCACTATAAGAAAGTAGAGGACAGCGCCGTCAAGGAGCTCATGAAGGAATACTTCACTCTCTATGCCCACGACGAGGCTCTCGCCACCGAGGGTACCGAGGGTTACAAGGCTGTTTATGAAGCTGCCAAGGCCGAGCTTGCTCTCCGCTCTATCCTCACCGCCAAGGGCGCCAAGGGCTTCACTACCAACTTTGACGACCTCGGAACTCAGGATATCAACGATCCCAAGTTTGTTGGTTTCAACCAGATTCCCGGTCTCGCTTCACAGCGTCTCATGGCCGAGGGTTACGGCTTCGGTGCCGAAGGCGACTGGAAGTCGGCCGCACTGTACCGCACCGTATGGTACATGACTCAGGGTCTTCCCACAGGCTGCTCGTTCCTTGAGGACTATACCCTCAACTTCGACGGCAAGAACAGCTCTATCCTCCAGGCCCACATGCTCGAGGTATGTCCCCTCATCGCCGAGGAGCGTCCCCGCCTCGAGGTTCACTTCCTGGGCATAGGCATCCGCAAGGCTCAGACCGCCCGCCTCGTGTTCACCAGCAAGCCCGGCAACGGTGTTACAGCTACCGTTATCGATCTTGGCAACCGTTTCCGCCTCATCGTAAACGATGTTGAGTGCATCAAGTCTAAACCCCTGCCCAAACTTCCCGTTGCCTCGGCTCTGTGGATTCCGATGCCCAACTTCGAGGTTGGTGCCGGTGCATGGATTCTCGCCGGTGGTACACACCACTCTTGCTTCAGCTATGACATCACTCCCGAGTACTGGGAAGACTATGCCGAGATGGCCGGTATCGAGATGGTACACATCGACAAGAACTCGACCATGGCTTCGATCAAGAAAGACCTCCAGATGGGCGAGGTTTACTACATGCTTAACAAATCACTCTGCTAAGCCATGAAACTTAATCCCAAAGAAACCATTGAAGCAGGTAAAGCCACACTCGGTATCGAGTTTGGCTCTACCCGCATCAAGGCCGTTCTCATCGACCAGGAGAATCGCCCCATAGCACAGGGAAGCCACGAGTGGGAAAACCAGCTCGTAGACGGCCTGTGGACATACAGCCTCGATGCCATCTGGCACGGCCTGCAGGACTGCTACGCTCAGTTGCGCGAAGATGTCATGTCGAAGTACGCTACCGACATCCAGCAGCTCGCCTCGATAGGCATCAGCGCCATGATGCACGGTTATATGGCATTTGACAAGGAGGGAGAGTTGCTTGTCCCCTTCCGCACATGGCGTAACACCAATACCGGTGCCGCTGCTGCCGAGCTCTCTTCTCTCTTCGTTTACAACATCCCCTTGCGCTGGAGCATCTCACACCTGTACCAGTGCATCCTTGACGGCGACGAGCATGTTGGCCGTATCGACTTCCTCACCACGCTGGCCGGTTACATCCATTGGAAACTCACCGGTTGCAAGGTGCTTGGTATAGGCGACGCTTCGGGCATGCTCCCCATCGATCCCGCAACCAAGGATTACTATACCGACATGGTTGACAAGTTTGACAAGCTCGTTGCTCCCAAGGAGTACGGCTGGAAACTTGCTGATATCCTTCCCAAGGTGCTCGTAGCAGGTGAGAATGCCGGCTTCCTCACTCCCGAGGGTGCCAAGGCTCTCGACCCGTCGGGTCACCTCAAACCCGGTGCGATCCTCTGCCCGCCCGAGGGTGACGCAGGCACCGGCATGGCTGCGACCAACGCCGTCAAGCAGCGCACCGGCAATGTATCGGCCGGAACATCTTCGTTCTCGATGATCGTTCTTGAGAAAGAGCTCAGCCGTCCCTATGAGTCAATCGACATGGTTTCGACCCCCGACGGCAGCCTTGTGGCAATGGTACACTGCAACAACTGCACCAGCGACCTCAATGCCTGGGTTAACATCTTCAAGGAGTATAACCAGCTCATGGGGCTCCCTGTCGACATGAACGAGCTCTATGGCAAGCTCTATAACAATGCCCTCAACGGCGATGCCGACTGTGGCGGTCTCGTTTCTTACAATTACTTCTCGGGCGAGCCTATCGCCGGGGTTAACAACGAGGAAGGCCGTCCCATGTTTGTACGCTCTACGGGCGACAAGTTCAATCTTGCCAACCTTATGCGTGCCCACCTGCATGCATCGGTAGCAATCTTGAAGCTTGGCAACGATATCCTCTTCAACGACGAGAAAATCAAGGTTGACCGCATCACAGGTCACGGCGGACTGTTCAAGACTGCCGGTGTAGGTCAGCGCATCCTTGCCGCTGCCATCAACTCACCCATCTCGGTTATGGAAACAGCCGGCGAGGGTGGAGCCTGGGGTGTAGCGTTGCTTGCAGGCTATATGGTAAACAATCCCGAAGGCCTGTCGCTTGTTGACTATCTCGAAAAGTGTGTGTTTGCAGGCGACACCGGCGTGGAGATCAAACCCACAGCCGAGGATGTAGAAGGCTTCAACCGCTACATGGCCAACTACGTGGCATGTCTCCCCGTGGAGAAAGCCGCTGTAGAGTGCAAGAAGTAATCTTTACCGATATCCTATAATAGAAAAGGAGCTCCGGCGCGGGGCTCCTTTTTAATGTTGTTCGCCCGACATGGGCATAATCTAACGGGTGCAAGTCCCGAGCGTGCCCC
>CANDNO010000022.1 GCA_947386115.1 uncultured Muribaculaceae bacterium | reverse complement strand
ACAACTGAGGATGAAAGCAAAAAGCGCCGAACAAAGTCAAAAAGCGCCGCAGTAGACACGAGTTATTTAATAATTGAATAATATAAACTAATTTTTAAGAGTTACTTAAGCAATGAAAAGGACAAAAATTGTCGACATATATGCCGGTGCCGAAGCCGTAGGTACTGAGGTAAGCGTGATGGGCTGGGTTCGTACCCGCCGCGGTAACAAACACGTACAGTTCGTTGCGCTTAACGACGGTTCCACAATCAAAAACCTCCAGATCGTTTTTGATATGGAACAGTTCACCGACGAGCAGCTCAAACTGGTTACAACCGGTTCGGCCATCCACGTTAACGGTATTCTTGTAGAGTCGATGGGCAAGGGACAGAGCGTCGAGGTTCAGGCCAAGACACTCGAGATCTTCGGTACCGCCGACCCCGACACATACCCCCTGCAGAAGAAAGGCCACACTCTCGAGTTCCTGCGCGAGAAAGCCCACCTGCGTCCCCGCACCAACACCTTTGGCGCCATCCTGCGCGTGCGTTCGGCACTCGCATTCGCCATCCACAAGTTCTTCCAGGGGCGCGGCTTCTTCTACCTTAACACCCCGCTCATCACGGCCAGTGACTGTGAGGGTGCCGGTGCTATGTTCCAGGTAACTACACTGCCCCTCAATGACCTTCCCAAGACCGAGGATGGTGCGGTAGACTATTCGACCGACTTCTTTGGCAAGCAGGCCGCCCTTACCGTTTCGGGACAGCTCGAGGGCGAGCTCGGTGCTACAGCCCTTGGTGCCATCTACACCTTCGGCCCCACATTCCGTGCCGAGAACTCGAACACACCCCGTCACCTCGCCGAGTTCTGGATGATCGAGCCCGAGATGGCATTCTATGACATCGCCGACAACATGCAGCTTGCCGAGGACTTTGTCAAGTATTGCATACAATATGCCCTCGACAACTGCCGCGACGATATCGAATTCCTCGCCTCGATGTACGACAAAGAGCTCGTTAACCGACTCGAGTCAGTCCTGCAGGAGAACTTCGTACGCCTCACCTACACCGAGGGCGTAGAGATACTCGAAAAGAGCGGCAAGAAATTCGAATTCCCCGTTTACTGGGGCGCCGACCTCTCGAGCGAACACGAGCGCTACCTCGTAGAGGAACACTTCAAGCGCCCTGTGATTCTCACCGACTATCCCAAGGAGATCAAAGCCTTCTATATGAAGCAGAACGAAGACGGCAAGACCGTACGCGCCATGGACGTGCTCTTCCCCCAGATAGGCGAGATCATAGGCGGTTCAGAGCGAGAGGAAAGCTACGAAAAACTGCTCGCGCGCATCGAAGAACTCGAGATACCCATGAAAGACATGTGGTGGTATCTTGACACCCGCCGCTTCGGCACCGTGCCCCATTCGGGCTTCGGCCTCGGCTTCGAGCGCCTCGTGCTCTTCGTGACCGGAATGACCAACATCCGCGACGTCATCCCCTTCCCCCGCACCCCCGGCAACGCCGAGTTCTAATCCGGTACTCATCTAAGAATCCTATAAACCGGGAGATTCAGAGCCCAGCTCTGCGTCTCCCGGTATTTATTATGTATAATTGCACCATCTCGATACAATATTAGACTGTTTGTTTCGTTTAAAAAATGTAAAATTATAGTTGGCTTGATTTTGTTCGAGGCAATTTGTATAAGTAACTCGCAAAAATTAGCTGTGAGTGATTTTTATGAAACCGGTTTAATATACTCTAATTCATAGCGATGAAATTTTTAAAAGTTCTCACATTCGGTTCGTTGGTGCTCCTTATGGCAAGTTGTGCATCAAAGAATCAGTTGTCATACTTCCAGAATCTACCGTCCGATAATACCGATGTGGTTATAGAGTCGATAGATACCGACTACTCCCTTCGTATTATCCCCGACGACGAGCTGCAGATAAGTGTTACATCGCTCGAGCCTGCGGCAACCGCTATGTTCAATCTCCCTGTTGCGAATATAGCCACTCGCGGCGACCAGCAGGTTACCGGAAACCTCGCGATGCAGACCTATATCGTTGACAGTGCAGGTAATATCCGTTTCCCGATGCTTGGTAGCATTCATGTTGCAGGAATGACCACTACCGAGCTCACCGACTATCTTGTCGAGATGATTTCTCCCGAAGTAGAGTCGCCCATGGTACGTGTCGAGATTGTGAATTTTGCCATTAATATTTTAGGCGATGTCAAGCATCCAGGTAGGTTTAATCTTAAAAAAGAGTCAGTATCGGTGCTCGACGCTCTTGCCATGGCCGGGGACCTTACCGATTATGGACATCGTAATAACGTCCTGTTGATAAGAAAAGAGGGCGATAAGACAATCTATCATCGCTTTGACCTCACCGATAGCAAGACACTCGAAACACCCTACTACTATCTTAAGCAGAATGATGTGTTGTATGTCGAGCCCGACAATGTGAAAGCATCCAATGCAAAGTATAATACCAATAACTCGTTCAAACTGTCGGTCATATCGACAATCGTAAGCGCAGTTTCGGTAGTAGCTTCTCTCGTAATCGCTTTAACACGTTGATGCCATGGAGAAAATAGAAAGAGCCCGCACCTCGTTTATAAATATACCCCAGCTCATTGATGCGTATAAACGTATATGGAAATGGGTGATAGCGTCGGTATTGATTTTTGTCGCTTTAGGGGTATTGTTCTATCTCAAACGTGAGGATAAGAGTGAAGTAGTAGCCCAGGTACTTATTTCCGACGAGAGTAGCAAGTCGATGCCCGCTCTTGGCGAGTTTGCAAGCCTCATAGGTGGTGGAATGTTTGGCGCCAATCGTTCGGTCGAGGACGAGATGGTAATCATCAAGGCTCACTCGGTTTTGAAACAGACCGTTAAGGATCTTGAAATGAATGTTTCATATCGCGTAAAAAAGAATCTGATCAAATCCGAGAACTGTTATTACGACCAACCGGTCAAGCTTATATATGATAAAAGTATTGCCGACACTCTTGGCGTCACGCTTAAGTTTCAAGTCGACGTCGATGAGGCCGGTAATATGGAGGTTGTTGTGCGTGGTAAGAAAAACCGTAAGCTTGTCGAGTATGAGAATCTTCAGCTCCCGGCCAATATTGAAACACCTTACGGTCTTTTCACCCTTGCTGCCGGAACCGGATTTATCCCGGGTAAAAGTATCGATGAGAAAATCAAACTTATGAGTCTTGATGGGGCGGCTATACTGCTTGACGAGCTGATTACCGTTGACCTCTCGGCAAAAAAAACCGATATAATGTCGCTCAGTTATGTGACGACCGACGACAAGTATGGTAAGACAGTCCTCGATACTCTTGTCGAAAATTACAATAATACGACAATTGAGCAGAAACGAGACTTCAATTACAAGACATTGCAGTTTCTCGAGGACCGAATTGCGCTGCTGTCGGTAGAAGTGGATTCTACCGAGGCAGTGGTCGAGGATTTCATGGGTCGTAAAGACCTTGTCGACCCCCGTGCTCAGGCCGGTATCTACATTGGCCGTACCTCTACTCAGGAGGTCGAACTCGTAAAGGCCGAGGCTGAGTATGAATTGCTCACCATGGCAATTGACTTCCTCAGCGATGAGGCCAACAACACCTCAATGCTTCCCATCATGCCGTCGACAGCCAGTTTGACACCCCTTATTAATGGCTATAACGACCTCATATTACGTCGTCTCACCATTGAGTCAAGCGCAAGAGGAGATAACAAGGCTTTGAAAGCAATAAATACCCGTATCCTGGCTGTACGTGACAATCTGTTGACTGCTCTTAACAAACAGTCGGAGACTGCCAGTGTCGAGATTAACGAGATGCGCCGTCAGTATGCCAAGACAAAGTCCAAACTCAGCACCATGCCGGGTATCGAGCGCGAGTACACCAATATATTGCGTCAGCAGTCATTGAAGGAACAGCTTTATATGTATCTCCTCCGTCAGCGCGAAGAAACCGAGATGACGATTGCCGGAGCACATCCGCGCGGAATCATTATCGATGAGGCTTTTGTTGCTGACGATGAACTTGGCATGTCTCCGAAGGTTATACTGGCTGTATTCTTTATGCTCGGCATCTGTATGCCCGCTGCATTCATTCTTGTGAAATGGATGCTTGGACGTAAGATTTCTATTGCCGACCAGGCTGTTGATCTTTCGGGTGGAATGCCCTTGATCGGGCGCGTACCGGTTGAAACATGTGTTGAACCGGTGGTTGCCGAGAATCCCGATTCATTGGAATCAGAGCGTTTCCGCCTTCTACGCAGTAACATTCTGTCACTTGATCTACAGTCACAGAATACTGTCATTACTGTAGCAGGAACTGCTGATGATGCCCTGTCGACACGCATAGCTCTTAATCTTGCCGCTTCGTTTGCACTGTCAGGCCGTCGGGTTGCCCTTGTTGAGGCAAATCCGTTTAAGCCCTGCCTTGCCGATATTCTTAATGTAACCCCTGCTTGCACTTTGCAAAAAATGATAAGCGACAAAGATAAGAATACCGCCATGCCCAGCTTGCCATTGAGAGGCAACGGCTTCTCGTTGCAATATGCTTCATGTGGCGCCGACCGTTGCTTCGGCGAGGATATGGTGGCATCGGTAGATTTTGAAAACTGGTTGTCGCAGTTGAAGAATCAATTTGACATCGTAGTGCTTTCCGGTCCTTCTGCCGCAGGACATTTCCAGTCGGTAGAAGTATTGCGTAAAATCTCCGATATCTCGTTGTTCACATTTACATGTGGTGAGACGTTGAAATCGACAGCAGCCGATTTGGGCACGATGGCGGCCGACGATAGCCGTCTGTTCCTGGTTGAGTCAAGTCGTTCATAATGACCGGATGAGGGCTAAGCTTGTTGCAATATCATTACTTTCATCAGTCGGCTTTTTTAACTTTCATAATCTGTTAAGTGAGCCGGTTCAGCGAGCTACGTTCCTTTTTTTGTCATTCGTGTGCGCGGTTCTCGCGTTACGCAACAAGAATGTGTCTTTGTTCGATTATGATTTTCCGCGCTTGCCTTGGTTCCTGTTTGGCAGCGGACTCATAATATCGGTGTTTATGACCCCGTTCTACCACCAGCAGTCGCTGATGGCAACGGCCATAGCCCAGTCTACCTGTATCGTAGCCTATCTTTCGTTCTTCGTACTTCTAAAACTGCGTCCCGATCCGCAAAAACTTTTACGTCTGCTCGTATATGTATATATTGCAGCCGTAGTGGTGTTTTTTGTCAATGTCGTCACCTTCCCCAACAATATGTTTGGCGCGCCGATTGTTTCAGACCTTTCTCGAGGTTTTATTCGTGTCCGCCCGTTGTTGTTGCAGTTGTTTGTCTTCATGCTGTTTTATGGCATATCACGATGGCAGGGTAACCGTCAGTGGAAATGGCTGTTGTTTGCAGCTTTTACCTACCTTATGATTGTGCTTTCTCTCACGCGACAGACTATTGCCATTTGTGCGCTTCTTGCCTTCTTCCAGATATTCCATGATTACTCATGGAAGAAAAAACTGTTGATTGGAGTCGTTTCAGTTTTGGTCGGAGTCTCGATTGTAGTCAATATACCTATGTATAAGATGATGATGGAAGTGACCGAGGAGCAGATCGACCAGAACGAGGACAAGGAGGATGTGCGAATCGGCGCATGGCGATACTACGCTTATGAGGCAAACGATGAAATCGCAACATTCCTGTTTGGCAACGGAACACCATCACTGGACAAATCGGTATGGGGCAAGCAGTATGGCTCTATGGCCGAGGAAACCGACTATCATGTTGGCGACGTGTCATGGGCTTCTTGTATATTCCTGTATGGAATCATTGCTACGGTAGCTCTGCTCTGTATTGTATTGATGTCCATCTTCAAGCACAAAGCGCCGCGGCAACGATATCTTACCTATTTTATGATTGCCGAGATGCTTCACGGTATAGCCTGGGGTGTGTTCTATTATTATTACGAGGTCTATATTATATCGATTGCCCTGTATCTGATCTATTGCAATTGCTATGATAAAGAACCTGAGCCGGTTGTGAAGCCCTCGACGCCCGAGAAAAAGGCACGGCGGCGCTTTGTTGTAGACTGATTGTGTAATTTCTTTAAGTTTGCGCTATGTCAGTCAAAACTCGTTCGATAAAGTATAACGTTATTCTCAATTGGATTAATACGGTAGTGGGAATAATGTTCCCAATCGTTACTTTCCCTTATATCTCGCGCGTCATTGGTCCAGAGGGTCTTGGTATAATGAACTTTGACCAGTCGATAATCAACTATATCGGCATCATAGCGTCACTTGAAATCTCGCTTTACGCCATAAGACAGATAAGCAAAGCGCGTGATAATGAAACCGAACAGTTTAAGTGCACTGTCGAGATTCTGCTCTTGCATCTTTTCTTGATCGTGATAGGCTATCTGGCGGTTATTGTGATTTATTTTACTGTGCCAAATGTATCGGCTCATGGTACTATATTTCTTGTGCTGAGTATTCAGCTGTTCTTTAATACGATAGGTGCCAACTGGTTTTTTCAGGCTCGCGAGGATTTCAAGTATATAATGATGCGTGCTTTGAGTGTGAAACTCCTTGCCGCTGTGTCCCTGTTCCTGTTTGTGAAGACCGATGATGACTTGATTTATTATGCGCTTATAATATCATTGTCTGATGTCGCCAATTATACACTTAATTTTATAAGACTCAGCAGGATTGTCACTTTCCGAGATATTAATTGGCGCCAATTACGCATTTTTCGTCATCTCAAGCCGGCGGTTGTCGTGTTTGCGATGAGTTTTGCTATGAAATTCTACATCGATCTGCCGGTACTTTTTCTTGGCTTTGAATGCGAGGAGGTCAATGTGGGTTATTACACCACAGCGTCAAAGCTTGTGACCGTTGCGGTATTGCTTGTTTCGGCTTTGGGAACGGCGATGTTACCCCGCATGTCTCATTATTTTGCTTCGGGCGACGTGGATAAATTCCGTGATCTTGGTCATAACGGCATGACATTCGTCATAGGCCTTACATTGCCTATATGTATAGCAATGATGGTGATTGCTCCTGAGCTTATCTATTGTTTTTCGGGCGATCAGTTTGCCCCTTCGGTCGATGTTTTGAGAATCATTGCTCCCAATGTGTTGTTCATAGGAATAGCTA
Organism: uncultured Muribaculaceae bacterium; assembly: GCA_947386115.1. Classification (GTDB taxonomy): domain Bacteria; phylum Bacteroidota; class Bacteroidia; order Bacteroidales; family Muribaculaceae; genus JAAVFS01. The sequence goes on along the minus strand of CANDNO010000022.1, from coordinate 28,590 downwards.
CCATTGCGGGCTTACAGATTCTTTATCCCCAGGGTAAAGAGATATTCGTAGTTAGAAGCGCTGTTGTTGGTTTGATTGTTTCAATCGTTTTCAACCTTTTGCTAACCCATGTGATGGCCCAGATAGGTGCAGCGTATTCATTTCTGGCGACAGAATTTGTCGTAGTGCTTACTGTCGTTTTTTTAGGACGCAAATTTATCGGTTACAGTTTCATCAATAGCTCAGTTATTAAGTATGTTATCTCGGCAGGCATCATGACTGTGACGCTCTTGCTGTTGCATTGCTATTGTAATATAAATGTATATGCCAAACTTGTCGTTGAGGTAATTGTCGGCGTGGCGGTCTATGCTGCGTTGCTTTTGATACTGAAAGATTCTTTGTTCATCGGCTTGGTAAAGCCGGTCATAAATAAAATTCTTAGAAAAGCATAAATGGAAGCGATAGAGGTGAACGGGTTGGAAGTGTGGGCTTTCCATGGTGTGGGGGAGCAGGAGCGCAGGGTTGGCAACATGTTTGTTGTCGATGTGCGTCTTGACGTTGATTTGGGCCGCGCTATGGAGAGTGACCGAGTCGATGATACTGTTAATTATGCGGCTGTTGTCGAGGTCGTTAAGCGCGAGATGAGCGTGCCGTCTAATCTGCTTGAGAATGTCGTGTGGCGCATACGCGAGGCTATAAAGCGTGAATTTGCCTGTGTCCTCGGAGGTCGCGTACGCCTTGCAAAGCTCACGCCGCCCATCACGTGCAAGGTCGATTCGGTTGCCGTTGTTACCCGGTGGTGATTTCCTCGGCCGATTTGCTTTTTCTGAGGCCGCCGGCTATTACAAGCATTACCGATATCATGATGAGTACCAGTCCCGTTGTGTCTCGTCCGGTAAGTTGTTCGTTGAATACCAGCACACCACACAATACGGCAGTGACGGGTTCGAATACACCCAGCAGTGCCGTCGGGGTCGACCCGATGCAGTGAATGGCCACTGCCGTGCATATCAGCGAGATGGCCGTGGGTAGGAGTCCTAATGCCAACACATTCAGCCACAGGATATTGTCGGTGGGCGTTGTTACGTTACCTTTTACAGCGGCCTGCACTATAAAGATGAGCGCTCCAAAGAGCAACAGGTAGAATGTCAATCGGTTAGAGGGAATCGATGCAAGCGTTGACCGGTTGATGCCCACAAGCACTATCGCGTAGGAGAGAGCCGAAGTCATTACCCATGCCACTCCTACAGGGTCGAGAGTAGCCCCCGGTTTACCATTGTATAGCAGTACCAGACCGGCTCCGGCCGTAACGAGGCACACCCCTGTGAGCCAAGTGAACTTCTCGTGATAAACCACCGTCATTATTACTGCCACCATGAGCGGATACACGAATAGCATCGTCGAGGCGATCGATGCCTCCATGCAATTATAGCTTTCAAACAGCGACAGCGACGAGTAGCCCATCAGCAGTCCCATCACCGCCAGAGGGATTATCTCATTGCGCTTGATGCTGAGCCCGTCGCCGGTGAGCAGCGCCACAATCGCTACAATAGGTATACCGGCAAGATATCTGAACAGCAAGACCGAGTTGGCATCCATACCATCGGCATACAATGGCAGCGCAAACAGCGGGTTGAGGCCGTACGTAGCAGCCGCAATCACTCCAAGCGAATAACCTTTAATACTTTTCCCTAAAGTCATATCCTCGATATTTGACACTGCAAAGGTACAAAAAATCCTGTTTTTTGTGACCGATGAACAACCTTACTGAATCAAATATCGAGCGGCAGAACGTTCTCAATAACCGTTATGCGCTTCAAACCATCCGGGAAAACCTGGATGTCAACGCTTTGCATTTTCACGATGAGTTGCTTTTTACAACTAAAATGGTCGCTGACTACTTTGAAGTAGACGAGCGTACTATCAAGCGTTATGTGCAAGAGTATGGAGATGAACTTATGGCGAATGGTTATTTTTTAAGTCAAGGTAATTCTTTAAAAGAGATTAAGTTACATTTTGGTAGGGACATTAATGTCCCTACCAAAACCACCATAGTTTCGCTCTTCTCTTTCCGTGCATTCCTGAATATCGGAATGCTTCTTACTGAAAGCGAAAGAGCAAAGCAACTCCGCACCCGCATACTCGATATTGTCATATCCACAATCAATGGTCTTGCAGGAGGCGGAACAAAATACATCAACTGGCGAGACCGCGATTATCTGCCTACAGCAATCAAGAGTGAAAACTATCGGAAGAACTTTACTCAGGCCGTGGGCAAATATGTTGATGGACTCCCCACTTATAAATACGAGCAGATTACCGACCTGATATATAAGGCCGTGTTCAAGGAAAATGCCAAAGAATATAGGATAGTGCTTCGTATGCAAAACGAGGAGAACGTGCGTCACACTCTCTATGGCGAGGTACTGTTATGTATTTCATCGTTTGAAAATGGCGTGGCTTACCATATTAATAAGTGCTATTCCGAGAATGGCAACCAAAGACTATCCATTGACGAGGTAAAGGCAATCATTGACGATTTGGCAGCAGCTCCCACGATGGAGCCGTTTATTAATGACGCACGCACAAAGATGGCTTCACGCGATGTCGCTTTCCGCGACGCGTGGCACGGCAATCTTGCCGAGTATCTGCGGGCCGTGACACCCGATGAGTTCGACAAGTTTATCGGAGATGCTTCGATCGATTTTGACAATATTCTTGAAGCAAACCGTGAAGTCCTCAAACGCCTAAAGCAGACTGATGATGAGTGACGCAGTGACATATATTGGCTATGACGAAGTGCTGGTGGTCTATCGTAAAACTGTTGCCGCCAGTGGTGGTGGACTGCAGGGAGTGAAAAATGAAGGACGCATTGATAAAGACCTCCTCCAGCGCATAATCGGGTGTTACATGTCAAACGAAGACTACCCCGAATCCCTCAAGCTCGAAATCATTCACGCCATCGACAGCCGGCAAACCGATTCCGGTTCTGAGCAATAAATCTTAGTTTTGCATCTTTGTGTGGCATAGGTCGTTATATGCCAAAGCCCCGATTCGTATTTGGGCCTCATTGTAATTCTCTAAAATAGACCCTGCCATGGTTTTTATGGGAGGAAATTTACTGAAAAATTGGGTTGCATGGTTGGCTCATGGATTAAAAGTTGTAACTTTGTTGAAAACAATTGATACAGAATGGCACGTTTTCGCATTAATATACTCGGTTGCGGTTCGGCTACGCCCTCACTGCGCCATCAGCCCTCGTCGCAAGTCGTTGATTTTCGCGATAATCTGATGATGATTGACTGTGGCGAGGGTACGCAACTCGCCATGCGGCGCATGAAGCTCAAGTTTTCGCGCCTAAGCCACATTTTCATCAGCCACCTGCACGGCGACCATGTGCTCGGCCTCCCGGGACTGTTGTCGACTCTCGCCCTGCATGGCAAGACGGGACGTGTCACTATCCACACCTTCCCCGAGGGTATCGAGGTGCTGCAGAAAGTTGTCGATTTCTTCTGTCGCGAGCCGGGCTATGAGATTGTCTTCGAGCCCGTGAGCTACGACGGCGGAGTAGTTTATGAGGATGATGCGCTTACAGTTACCGCATTCCCGCTTTACCACCGTGTGCCATGCGTGGGCTACATATTCAGAGAGAAGGCCAAGCCCCGTCACCTCATTGGCGACATGGTCAAATTCCTTGAGATTCCAGTAAGCAAGCTTCATGGCATCAAACTGGGCGATGACTATGTCAAGCCCGACGGCACCGTGATTCCCAACGACCGTATAACCACGCCTCCCGACCCCTCGGTGAGCTACGCCTATTGTTCCGACACACTGTATGACCCGCGTGTAGCCAAGGCGGTAGAGGGTGTTGATATCATCTACCACGAGGCTACGTACATCGATGCCGACATGCAGAAAGCCCATGACCGCGGCCATGCCACAGCATCTGAGGCAGCGCGTGTGGCGCTCGCCGCGGGTGCTCACCGCCTCATAATAGGGCATTACTCCAAAAGCTACGAGAATGAGGACCGGCATCTTGCCGAGGCCGAAGCGATTTTCCCCAATACAATTCTTGCCAACGAAGGCCTTACAGTAGATTTGCTATGATCAATGACGACGCATATTATATGAACATGGCACTCGCCGAGGCCCGCAAAGCGCTCGCCGAGGATGAGATACCCATAGGTGCCGTTGTGGTGTGCGACGGTCAGGTGGTGGGCCGAGGCCATAACATGACCGAGACACTCAATGATGTCACCGCCCACGCCGAGATGATGGCCGTGACATCGGCCGCCCAGACCCTCGGAGGCAAATACCTGTCAAACTGCACGCTGTACGTCACCGTCGAGCCCTGCCTCATGTGTGCCGGCGCCATAGCCTGGGCTCAGGTAAGACGTGTCGTTTACGGTGCGGCCGATGTCAAGCGAGGTTATTCTATTTACACTCAGCGGCCATTCCATCCCCGTGCCACTGTCACCGGGGGTATTCTCGAGGAGGAATGTGCTCAATTAATGAAAGATTTTTTTGCAAAACGCCGATGAACAAGTATTCCGACAGAGTCAATCAGCTTATTGAAACCATCAGCCGCCGCATCGTGATTCTTGACGGCGCGATGGGCACGATGATACAGCGGGCCGGCCTTGCCGAAGCCGATTTCCATACCCCCGAAATAGATTCGGCCCGCGTCATGATGGGATGCAACGACATCCTCACCATCACGCGCCCCGACGTCATCGCCGACATTCATCGTCGTTATATCGAGGCCGGCGCCGATATCATCGAGACCTGCTCGTTCAACTCCAACGCAATATCGCTTGACGAATATGGGCTCGCGGGCAAGGTGGCCGAAATAAATCTTGCCGCCGCAACGCTCGCTCGCGAGGTGGCCGACAAGGCGCCTCGCCCCGTATGGGTTGCCGGCAGTGTCGGCCCCACGAGCAAATCGCTCACTATGGCCATAAACCTTGGCGACTCGATACGTTTCGACGACATGGAGCAGGCCTATTATGACCAGGTAGAGGCGTTGATACGTGGAGGTGTCGACCTGCTGCTCATCGAGACAATCTTTGATACTCTCAACGCCAAGGCTGCCATACATGCCGCCCTGCGCGCGATGGACTCGCTCGGTGTGCGGGTGCCCGTAATCACATCGGTAACACTCACCGAGAGCGGCCGCACTCTCTCGGGCCAGTCGCTCGAGGCGTTCGTCGCTTCGACTGCTCACGCCGAGCCTCTGGCCGTAAGCCTCAACTGCGGTTTCGGTCCCGAGTCGATGGTGCCGTATGTCGAGTCGCTCGACTATGTCCCCGCTGCCGTGGCGATGTATCCTAATGCCGGATTGCCCAACAAGATGGGCGAGTACGACCAGTCGCCGGCCGATATGGCCCGCGCCGTCGAGCCCCTCATGGCATCGCGCCGTCTCAATATCGTGGGTGGATGCTGCGGTACTACCCCCGACCATATCGCCGCCCTCGCCGAGCTGTCAAAACGTTACGAGCCGCGCGCTATCCCGGCCCGTCAGCCGGTCACAGTTCTTGCCGGCCTCGATCCTCTTGTCGTCGAGCAGGGTAAAAATCTTATAAACATAGGCGAGCGTTGCAACGTTGCCGGCAGCCGTAAATTCCTGCGTCTTATCAAGGAAGGTTCCATCGATGAGGCTGTCGAGATTGCCGCATCGCAGGTTGCCAAAGGCGCTCAGGCTGTCGACGTCAACATGGACGACGGCATGCTCGACGCCGTAGCATGCATTGACAGCTTTGTAGCTCGACTGCAGGTTGAGCCCGAGGTGGCCCGTGTGCCGGCAGTCATCGACTCGTCGAAGTGGGATGTGATTCTGGCCGGACTGAAACGCGTTCAGGGCAAGCCGCTTGTCAATTCCATCAGCCTTAAGGAGGGTGAGGAGGCGTTCCTCGCCCGTGCCCGCGAAATTCACCGCCTCGGCGCGGCAATGGTCGTTATGGCTTTTGACGAGCAGGGACAGGCTACCACCCTCGAGCGCCGTGTCGAGATATGTACCCGTGCCTATCGGCTGCTTGTCGACAAGGCCGGTATAAATCCATGTGACATAGTCTTCGACCCCAATATATTGACGATTGCCACCGGTATTGCCGAGCACGACTCGTATGCGCTCGACTTTATCAACGCCGTCAAAGCTATCAAATCGACGCTCCCGGGCGCGAAGACCGGTGGAGGTGTCAGCAATCTGTCGTTCGCGTTCCGTGGCAACAATTACCTGCGCGAGGCCATGCATGCAGTGTTCCTGTATCATGCTGTGGCAGCCGGACTTGACACAGCCATAGTCAATGCGGCCACACTCATGCCCGTCGACGATATTCCCCAGGACCTGCGCGAAGCCATCGACGATGTGATATTCATGCGCCGGCCCGATGCCACCGATCGCCTCATAGCTATGGCCGAAAGGCTCAAGGGTGAAGGCGTACCGGCTTCGGCAGTCGAAGCCACGGTCGAAATAGACCCCGAGCGTCGACTCGAAAACATGATTGTAAAAGGCACAACCTCGGGGCTCGAAGAGGTCCTTGACGAGGTCTCGGGGCGTTATGAAAGGGTTGTGGATCTTATCGACGGTCCTCTCATGGCTGCTATGGACAGGGTGGGGCAGATGTTCGGCGACGGACGTATGTTCCTGCCTCAGGTCGTGAAAAGCGCGTCGGTCATGAAAGCTGCCGTGGCCATACTCGAACCTCGCCTTGAAAGCGAGCGCACACTCGGTGCTGCCGCTACACGCCGGCGCATGGTGCTCGCCACCGTCAAGGGTGATGTCCACGACATAGGAAAGAACATTGTTGCCATCATAATGAAGTGTAACGGCTGGGATGTCATCGACCTCGGAGTCATGGTGCCTGCCGAAAAAATAATAGAGACCGCTATCGAGAATGGTGCTGATGCGATAGGTCTCAGCGGACTTATCACCCCGTCGCTCGAGGAGATGTGTCGCGTTGCCCGCATGATGGAGGAACGCCACCTCTCGATACCGCTGTTCATAGGTGGAGCCACTACATCGGCCCTCCACACTGCGGTCAAGATAGCGCCTTGCCGCTCGGGTCTCACTGTTTTCACCCGCGATGCCGCCTTGGTGCCTGTAATCGCGTCGCGCCTGCTGTCACCTGCTACTGCCGCCGACGAGGCCCGGTCGATACTCGAGTCGCAGCAGTCACTTCGCGAGTCGGCCGGTTCTATTACCCCCGACCTGTTGCCGCTCGCCGAAGCCCGTCGCCTGCGTGCCTCGATATCCGAGTTCAGCAATCCCGACAATCGTCCGGCCATCGGCCGACAGGATATCGGCTTTAAGGTCGCGGAGGTGCGCCCGTTGATAAACCGCAAGGCTCTGCTTGCGGCCTGGAAGCTTGATCCGGCTCTGCCTCAGGCCCCTGAAGCGGTGAAACTGCTTGATTCGATGGAGCATTTGCTCGATGAGCTTGAGCGTCGCGATTATCATTTGAAGGCCCGTGCCGTGACGATGCCGGCCCGGCCCGATGGTGATGATATCCTCCTTGGCGACATCCTCGTTCCGGTTCTGCGACAGCAGCATGCCGGTGCCGATGGCCACACCCTGTCGATAACCGATTTTATCAATCCCGATGGCACTGACGCCGTGACACTATTCGCAGTGACGGCCCCCGAAATCCTGTGTGAAGACGGAGTCGACGAGTATCGTAGCCTGTTGCTCCAGAGTGTCACCCACCGTCTCGCCGAGGCTGCGACCGAACTGCTGCATCGCACCCTCAGCCGTCGCGACGATGGCCATACCGGCATACGTCCGGCTGTGGGTTACTCGATGCTGCCCGATCAGAGTCTGGTGCATCTGCTTGACAGCAAGCTTGATTATGAGTCTATGGGAATTGAAGTTACCGAGCATGGCGCGCTATCACCCTCGGCCACTACTACGGGTATGATACTCTATACGCCATCGGCGCGCTACTTCGAGGTGGGTCGTATCGACAGCGAGCAGCTTGCCGACTATGCACGCCGGCGCGGTGTGTCGGTCGATGAGATACGTCCCTATCTCGCCCGTGAGCTGTGACCTGTGTCACACCCGGCGGTGAACCGGACGGCGGCGCTGGTCGTTCATCATCATATAGCGTACCATCATTACCAGACGGTATATCAACATTACTGCCAGCGAGCCACCCACTACGGCCATCCATATAGTCTTGATTGTAATCATAGTACGTTAAGATTTTGTGTTGAATTATAATTTTTAAACACTATTTAATCATAAAAAGTTCATGGACAACAACAATAGGGTCGACAATGTAAAATCGCGCGGACAACAGCGTCTTGCCGGGCGTTACGGCGACCGCGAGGCCATGTGGATAATGCGTGCCATTTTTGAGGATGTGATGGGGTGGACATCGACCGACCTCGTCATGAAATCGGACTATGAACTTAACGACTACACCGCCCGCAAAATCGATGATATGGTATCGCGTGTGGCTGCCGGCGAGCCGGTGCAGTATGTCACCGGCAAGGCTCCGTTCTACGGCCTGACGTTTAATGTCACTCCCGATGTTCTCATCCCACGTCCCGAGACCGCACAGCTTGTCGACATGATAGTAAGCGATATGGGCGGTCGAGAGGATCTCGTGGTTCTCGACTGCGGTACCGGCTCCGGCTGCATAGCCATTGCGCTTGCCCGCAATCTCCCTTTTGCCTCCGTTACCGCCATCGACAAGTCTCCGGCATCCATAGAGATTGCGAAAAAAAATGCCGCCGAGCTCAAAGTCAAGGTTGCATTTGAACTTGCCGACATGCTCGCTATGCCTGACTCCGACAACGATAAGTATGATATAATCGTGAGCAATCCGCCCTATATCGCTGAGCACGAGAAGGCTGCGATGGACGATAACGTGCTGCTTCACGAGCCGGCAATGGCGCTTTTTGTCCCCGATGATGACCCTCTGCGATTCTATCGGGCGGTTGCCGGGTATGCATCGCACGCCCTGAAGCCGGGCGGACGGCTCTATTTCGAGATCAATCCGCTGTATGTCGACGACATGCGCCGTCTGCTGTCATCGTTTGATAACGTGTCTATTACGCGCGATGCGCAGGGGAACATGCGCTTTGCCTCAGCGACTAAGAGCCGATGATAAGCCGCAAACCTGTCACCCCGGCCAATGCACTCGTGCGCCTGCAGGAACTCTGCGCACGCAGCGAGCAGTGTAGCCATGAGGTGTTGACAAAGCTGCGCACATGGGGTGTCGAAGACCGCGTTGCCCGTAAGATTCTGGCACTCCTTAAGCGCGACCGCTTTGTCGACGACAGTCGTTATGTGTCGGCATTCGTGCGCGACAAGGTGGTGTTCAACCGCTGGGGACGCGCCAAGATACGCCTGGCTCTGATCCAGAAACATCTTGACAGCGACCTCATAAGCAACGCGCTCGGCGAGATCGATGCCGACGAATACCGAACGGCACTGGTCGAGGTCCTTGCCGCCAAAGCCCGTTCTCTGCCCGAGACCGAGTCATACGAGTCGCGCAACAAGATACTGCGTCATGCAGCCTCGCGAGGTTTCGAGCCGGCTTTGATTATCCAATTGCTCAGGCAACCCGATCTATGGAAGCGCTCCGACTGATACGCGGCTGGTGGAATGATCTGCTGTCGGTCATCTTCCCGCGTGTGTGTGAAGTGTGCGGCCGCCAGCTTGTCGACGGCGAGGAGCTCATTTGCACCTATTGCAACGCCTCGATGCCACGCACCAACTATCATGTGAGCGACTTTAATCCTGTGCATCACCGTCTTGCAGCCAGCGCGTGTGTCGACAGGGCATCATCATGGTTCGAGTATAGGCGCACGAGTCCTTATGTCGACCTCATACTCAAAGCCAAGTATTATGATCGCCCCGATATAGCACGCGACATGGGGCGCATCTATTCACGCGAGATATTCAAGTCGGGTTTCTTCGATGGCATCGATATCATACTCCCCGTTCCCATGCACCATATCAAACAGTTGAAGCGAGGCTACAACCAGGCCGAGGAAATCGCCGTAGGGATAAGTGGAACGACGCGAATACCCATTGGCGACAACCTCCGAGCCCTGCACGGGCATTCGAGTCAGACACGCCGTGGCGCTTTCGAGCGCTACCTTAATGTAGCCGGGCTATTCGGCGTCGCCAATCCCGCCGAGCTTGCCGGCCGCCACGTCCTGCTCGTCGACGATGTGCTCACGACCGGTTCCACACTGTCATCATGCTGCGACGCTCTGCGCCGCGCCGTCCCCGACATCCGCATCAGCATCCTCACCCTCGCCGCCGCCACCCGATAATTTAATCTTTTTTTAATAGGGGTTGAGCGTGGCAGGGCTTGTGGCTTATTGCGGGTAGGGGAAAAAGTTCGTATCTTTGCCGAGTGAAAAAACCGGGTATATATCTGTTGCTTTCGATGGCGTTACTGTCGGCCCGTGCCGAGAGCCTTGAATCGACGCCTGCGCGTGCCGATACGGTGCTTTCGTTGCCGCAGGTCTCGGTGACGGCAGTCAAGATAGGCTCGCGCCTGCGCGACAAACCTGTGTCGGCCACCATAATTACCGCTCCCGAAATTTCACGTCAGGGCATAGTCAATATGCACCAGGTAAGCGATATGGTGCCTAATTTCTATATGCCCCGCTACGGTTCGCGCATCACCTCGTCGATTTATGTGCGTGGCATAGGCGCCCGCATCGACCAGCCTGCCGTAGGTCTCACCGTCGACAATATACCTGTCCTCAACAAGGACAACTACGACTTCGACCTCGACGATATTGTCAAGGTCGACATGATACGTGGCCCTCAAAGCACCATGTATGGCCGCAACACGATGTGTGGTCTTATCAACATCAACACTCTGAGTCCGTTGCAATACTCGGGCGTGCGCATGAAAGCCGAGGGTGGCTCTTATGGCACTTACCGTGCGGCAGTAGGCGCGTACCACCGGATGAGCAACACTGTAGGTGTGGCTGCAGGCGGCACGGTAGCGGGTACCGACGGCTATTACCACAATGAGTATAACGGCCGTCACGTAGGAGCCGAGCGTCAATGGAACGCCTGGTACAAAGTGGCATGGCGCCCCGACGCTGAATGGAGCGTCGAGAACACCGGCCGGTTCTACCATAACCGCCAGAGCGGTTACCCTTACGAGTCGCTCGCGACAGGTGTCATCGCCTACAACGATACTTGCTTCTACAAGCGCAATTCATGGCTTGACGGCCTTACGGTTGCCTGGCGTCGCGGCCCTTGGTCGGTGACATCGGTAACCTCGATACAGCATATCGACGACAATATGACTCTCGACCAGGACTTCCTGCCGCTGAGCTATTTCACACTCACGCAGCGACGCCGCGAAACGTCGGTCACACAGGACATTATCGTTAACCATGCCGGCGAGCGTTACAGCTGGCTGTCGGGCGTGTTTGGCTTTACCCGCCACACTTCCATGCGTGCGCCTGTCACGTTCATGCCTACGGGCATCGAGCAGCTCATTGAGAAAAACCGCAATGAGATGAATCCGCAGTATCCCATAAAGTGGGACGATGACAACTTCGTGCTCAACAGTGACTTTTCGCACCCCACCCGAGGCATAGGCATATACCACAACAGCACGTTCAACCTCGGTGATTTTACTCTGACCGGTGCGCTGAGGCTCGAAATCGAGCAGCCCAGGCTTAGATTCCACAGCTATACATCGACACGCTATACAATCTATGACAAGACAGTGCCCGGGGTGGTCGGCGTCTACCGCCACGAGAATGTCAATCTCGACGAGACGGGCAGCCTGTCGCACACCTACGTGCAGCTGCTGCCCAAATTCACAGCAATGTACAATCTGCCCGAGGCTACAGGCAACATTTACGCCTCCTTTGCCAAAGGTTACAAACCCGGCGGCTACAACACACAGATGTTCAGTGACTTTCTGCAGCAAAAGCTTATGGCTACGATGGGAATGAGCGAGATATACAATGTCGACGATATCATAGGCTACCGGCCCGAGAAGAGCTACAATTACGAGGTGGGAACCCATCTTTCGCTTCTCGACGGCAACCTCACGGTCGATGCCTCGGCTTTCTATATCGATTGCCGCGACCAGCAGCTCACACGTTTCCCCAACGGTACAACCACCGGCCGTATAATGGATAATGCGGGCCGTACCCGCAGCATCGGAGCCGAGATTGCAGCCGAGTACCACATCTCGCCCCACTGGGTGGCAAATGTCTCGTGGGGACATGCAGATGCCCGTTTTGTAGATTACAGCGACGGCATCAACGACTACAGCGGCAACTTCGTGCCCTACGCTCCGCTCAATACCCTGTATGGATCGTTGAGGTTCGATACCTCGGTCGACGCCCTTCACATCGACCGCCTGCAGGTCGTTGCCGGCGTGCGTGGCACGGGAGCCATTTACTGGAACGAGACCAACACTGCCCGGCAGTCGTTCTACGCTCCCTTGCAGCTGTCGGCCACAGCCTCCTCGGGTATTTTTACTCTGAGACTCTGGGCCGACAATATTAACCGTGTCAAGTACTCGACGTTCTACTTCAAGTCCATCGGCAACGAGTTCGTGCAGCGAGGCGCGCCGTTCACTTGTGGCGTATCGCTCAGTGTCGATATAGATACGGGCATGCAATAATCGTGTGGCATGTTACGTTATATTGAGAGATAAATAAGCAGAATATACTCTAAATTATAGAAATACACATCATTAACCAATATCAAACTGATAAATGAAACTTTTTAAATTACTTTTTGCATCAATAGTTGTAATGGGCCTTACCTCTTGCCTTGGCAATAGCTCAAATACTATAACCCAGGAGTTCACCCCCTACTGTATCAGCTATGTCACCGATACCAATACCGGTGTGAGCACTGTCAACTCGGGTACAATCTATAAATTGTACAACGACGTGGACAACGGTACCCTTACACTTGAAATAGGCAACCTCAAGTTGCCCAACGGAACGTATGTTTCTCTTAACATCGCCGACCAGCGTTACTCGTTCAACGAGTCGGGCGCAATGGTGGTTCGCGTGCCTTCTTATACCTCGGTTGTAGCCGGCATGTCACACACCATCACCAATCTCACCTTCGAGTATTACAACCGCTACATGGGCCAGCAGTCGTTCCCGATGATTGTGCTCAACTATCTCATCGACGGCATGTACTCGGCACGTGTCATCTACAGCCCTGCCTACTACTGGGGTACCACAACCGTTACCGACCAGGATGGCAAAGTTTACACCAACACTGCCCAGACCTCGTTCTATGGCGTGCAGTTCTTCCCCGATAAGAACACTGCTGCTTTCGGTGCCTTCAGCGCCAAGTTTGCCGAGAATATGCCTGCTCTGAACATGACATTCAAGGACATTCCCTATACCTTCTCTCCCAGCGGATATTCTCTCACCAAGGACGAGCTCATCCCCAACATAGGCGACACCCCCTATCCCGCATACAAGATTACCAACTTCTCTATGTCGGGCACATGGGGCGGCAACCAGTATGTAAGCTTCGTTTGCACTATCGACACTGAGAAGATCAAAGGTGAGTTCCACGTATCGGCAAGCCTCGCTATCATGCCGGCCAACAAGCCCAACACCGGCAACTAATGTCAATGTTCGGTTGGTTCAGGAAAAAGCAGCGGCCACAGCTGCCGTTCTCTACCGACGTTCATTGTCACCTTACACCCGGTATTGACGATGGCTCGCAGTCGGTTGAAAAATCGGTAAGACTGTTGCAGCACATGCAGCAGTGGGGGCTTACACGCATCATTCCTACGCCACACGTCACAGAAGATACTTTCGAGAATACACCGGCCATCATCGACCCCGCGTACGGGTCGTTGGTGGCCGGTGCCCGTGACGCGGGTGTCGAGGTTGAGCTTCTCGAGCCCTCGGCCGAGTATCGCCTTGATAACTTTTTCATGCAATGCCTTGAGCAGGGGCTCGTAAGACCCTTGCCCGGCAACTACCTGCTTGTCGAGAACGGCTTCAATCAGGAGCCGTGGGATCTCGATGAGGTTCTTTTTGAACTCAATGTTAAGGGATACAAGCCCGTGCTGGCCCATCCCGAGCGATACGTCTATTATCACGATGACCTTGATCGCTACAGCCGGCTTCACGGCAGCGGAGTGCTGTTCCAGTGCAATCTTATGAGCCTTGGCGGATACTACGGCAAGGAGATTAAAAAGGTGGCCGAGTGGATGCTCGAGAACGATATGATCGATTTTCTCGGTACCGACCTCCACGGTATGCGGCATGTGGAATCCATAGAGCGCTATATGTCGACATCTCATTTCGCCCACGTCTCGGAAGTCTTGAAACCCCGATTGCTTAATGACAAGATATAATGAAACCTGCTTTTAAAGATATCCTCGTTACAGGCGCGGCCGATTTTATGGCGCCATATCTGTATGAAGCGTTGCGTGAGGCTATGCCCGACGACGTGAATATATGGATGCTCGGTACGGGCGACCGTGCCGGCATTGGTGTCGACCTCGTGGTCGAGGGGGTGACCCTGCCTGCGGCCATGTCGGCCGTCGTGCACTGCGATGCCTCCGACTCGTCGGCTGTCGGTTATACTCCCCGCACGGCCATGCAGGCGGCGCAGAATCTCACCAAGGCTCTCGAGGTAGCTCCTCCTGCCTGTATGGTGTATCTTTCGAGCGTCGATGTCTACGGGTTGTCGAAGGGGGAGGCTATCGATGAAAGTGCCGAGTGTGACCCGGTAGCTACGGCTGGCCGTGCCAAGCTCGATGTCGAGGAATATCTTGCCGAGTGGTGTGCCGGTCATGGCGTGCAGCTTGCCGTCCTGCGTCCTGCAATGATCGTAGGCACAGGTATGGGCGGAGCGTTGCGTCGCCTTGTCAATCGCATCTATCGCGCTACCTATCGCCATGTGGCCGGGAACGAGGCCCGCGTAAGCGTCGTGCATGCCACGTCGGTGGCCGATGCTGTTGTGTCGGTGCTCGGTAGGCAGGGAGTGTGGAATGTTACCGACGGTGTCGATCCCACCCGCCATGACCTTGCCGAAGCCCTCGCGTGGCGTCTCGACAATAAGCGCATCTACACGGTTTCGGCATCGAAAGCCCGGCTCATGGCGCGCATCGGTGACTACCTCCCGGTCACGGGATTCACGTCCCGTTCGCTCGCCGACGAGCTGTCGACACTCACATTCAGCGGGCAGAAACTTGTTGACGAGACCGGTTTCAGTCCCGTGTCTGTAACACATTACCTGCGTAATCACCGCTACGATGAGTCGAGTCTCTGATTCTCTTAGAAGTATAGCCAAGTTGTTGCTGCAGTCGCGGCGCAGCGGGGTGAAGCCGGTGGCTCCGGCCGGCGCCCGACTCGTTGTCATGGGCAACGGACCGTCGCTGCGTGACGTCTATGAGCATAATCTCGACATCCTCACGTCCCACGATACCATGGCGGTGAACTTCGCTGCCAATACACCCGAGTTCTTCGTGATAAAACCGCGGTATTACACTATTGCCGACCCTCACTTCTACCGGGCTCTTGACGATGCCAACGTAAAGACGCTGCTTGAAAACCTCGGCCGGGTCGACTGGCCCATGACGCTTTTCATTCCATCGGGTGCCGGAAACCTTTCGGGGCTTATTAATAATGGTAATGTAGCGATTGCGCGGTACAATGCTGTTGGAGTCGAGGGCTGGAACTGGCTCACCCGGCTCGCATTTGACAGCCGCCGGGGTATGCCTCGCCCGCGTAACGTCTTGATTCCGTCGATAATGATTGGCGTGTGGCTCGGCTACAAAGAGATTGATATCGTCGGGGCCGACCATTCGTGGACACAGTCGCTTTCAGTCGATGGGGAGAACCGGGTCATTACCAATCTGCCACATTTCTATGCCGACAACGAGCACGAGCAGTCGCGCGTCAAAGCCGTCTATGCCAACGTTCCGCTTCACAGCCTGTTCCATAGCTACTATGTGGCATTCAAGGCCTACCATGAGATTGCGCCGTGGGCAAAGGAACGTGGCGTTGCCATATACAACGCCACGCCCGGAAGTTTCATCGACGCCTTTCCGCGCCGCACACTTTGTTGAATTAGGAATGAGGAATTAGGGATTAGGAATTGCTTCGCTTTGGCTATCGATTAATTCTTGACATTCAGATACGTTTCGAGGTCCTTGTCGCCACGACCCGACAGATTTACTACTACGACATCGTCGGGCTTGAATTTCATCATCTTCAGGCCGGCGAGGGCGTGGGAGCTTTCGAGTGCCGGAATTATTCCCTCGAGTCGTGTGAGTTCGAAAGCCGCGTCGAGGGCCTCATTGTCGGTGGCGGCCAGCACTTTCATGCGGCCCGTTGTTGCCAGCATGGCCGGAAGAGGGCCTACGCCGGGGTAGTCGAGGCCGGCCGAGATTGAGTAGGGCTCGATGACGTTTCCCTCGCTGTCGGTATTGACGAGCGTGCGTGCACCGTGGAGCATTCCCTCCACGCCGAGTGTCATTGTGGCGGCGTGTTGCAGGGTGTCGATACCGCGCCCGGCAGCCTCGACAGCCACAAGGTTTACCCCCGGTTTGTCAATGAAATGATAGAATGCTCCCGAAGCATTGCTGCCGCCTCCCACACATGCTATTATGTAGTCGGGCAGTGCCTTGCCGGTTTGCTCCGGAACCTGCGTCAATAATTCCTCGCTTATGACCGACTGGAAGAATGCCACCATCTCGGGAAACGGATGGGGGCCTACGGCGCTGCCTATCAGATAGAATGTGTCATCGCGGCGCTCAACCCAGCTTGCAAGAGCATCGTTGACGGCGTCTTGAAGCGTGCCACCGCCCGATGTCACCGGAACGATATTTGCACCGAGCATCCTCATGCGCTCAACGTTGGGTCGCTGACGCTCAACGTCGAGAGCGCCCATATAGATTGTGCATTCGAGGCCCATAAGCGCACACACTGTCGCTGTCGCTACGCCATGCTGGCCGGCGCCGGTCTCGGCGATTACGCGCGTTTTTCCCATCCGCTTGGCGAGCATTGCCAGGCCCAAGGCATTGTTGATTTTGTGAGCGCCGGTGTGGTTGAGGTCCTCGCGCTTAAGGTACACTTTTGCTCCCACCTCCCGGCTGAGGCGCTCAGCCGGGTAGAGCGCCGATGGGCGTCCAACATAGTCGCGCAGCAGGCGGCGGTATTCGTCCATAAACTCTTTATCGTTTATGGCATCGTAGAATGCTGCTGCAAGCTCGTCAAGATTGGGTTTGAGTTGTTCGGGAACAAAGGCGCCGCCAAAACGTCCGTCGCCATAAAAACCTTCATCGTTTACCGGAAGTGAGTGTTTGATCTGTTTCATCGTGGTGAATATTTATTGTTTGTGATTATTTTTATGAAAAAAGGAAAACCATCGGTCCTTAATTTGACCGATGGTTTTATAAGCTCTCTATATATTAATGTATATTGTCTCGACCGTAGGGTGATTAATCTTCAATATACGTCATGAGCGTGTGCCATCGGTAATCTCCGCGGCGCCACCACCATGATGTATTTGAATATAGATTGTTCATTTAATTGTTGTTCTTATTGACGGCTCAAAGTTATGGCATACAATTTTTATATGCAAGACTTCTCACTGTTTTTTTAACAAAAAAATTCGCTTATGGTTCGCTTAGAATTTACCTCGATGTTGCATAGGTGTTACAAAGTTGTTTTCGGAATTTCGTGTTGTTACGCCTGTGTAACACCTATGAAACAATGATTTTGCGGAAAATTGCCTAAATGTAACAAAAATGTAACCAATTTTCCTATTATGTAAATATCTTAAAATCAAAGATATATAAAGTGAAGAAAAAAATAAATTAATTTTTTGCAAAAAAATATCTAAAAATTTTTTGGAATTACAAAAATGTTGTATCTTTGCAACGTAGATGTAACAATGATGTAATTCTACTGAAACAAGAAATTAATACAATAACTGCTTAAACGTTTCAATTATGAGTTCGAAAAATTTCCAGACTAAGCTTCTTGACCTGCAGAGCAACCTTCTTAACTTTGCATATCTCCTCACCAGCAACCGTGATGATGCCTACGATCTTCTTCAGGACACCACGCTCAAAGCTCTTGACAACGAAGACAAGTATGTCGACAACGTGAACTTCAAAGGATGGGTCTTCACCATCATGCGCAACATCTTCATCAACAACTACCGCAAGGTTGTTCGCTCGGCCACGATTATTGACCAGACCGAGGACCTCTATCACCTCAACCTCCCCCAGGACTCAGGTCTTGACACACCCGACGGTTCTGTAGCCGCAAAAGAAATCACCGCTGCCATCAACTCGTTCAGCGACGAGTACCGCATCCCCTTCTCGATGCACGTAGCCGGTTACAAATACAACGAGATTGCCGAAAAGATGGGACTCCCCCTCGGCACAATCAAGAGCCGCATCTTCTTCGCCCGCCAGAAACTCCAGGTGATGCTGGCCGACTATAACGCCTGACCGCACCTTCCTCACCAACCTCATAATTCAAGTAAAAAATCGAACTCAAGAAAAAAAGATACAGCGGTAAAGTAGCCGCTCACACCCGAAAAACACACATCCCCATACTATCGAAAAACACACGCACAGTTGATTAATAATACACCGCCAAGCGGCCGCCGGATCCAAAACCCGCCGGCCGCTCGCGCTATCTATGTGCTTTAATAAATATTAGTAATCATGTGCAAGAATATTGCTCAAGCTGCGTCGTATATTTGCAACGGTAAATAAAAAACAAATCTTATTACATGCGACGATCCGCATTCTCCAACAATGTTATGAAGATATCCTTTACTCTTGATCAGATGAAACAGTTCAACCGCCTTTCGGCCGAAGAACGCTCTCGTGTAATCGCGTCGTGCGACACACTCTCGCAGATGACGGATGACGAGATAGACAGCTATGACCCTACGCCCCAACAGCCTGCTCTAATTACTGAGGTGCACGGCAAATTGAAACGCCGCATAGAGAGCAAACGCCGTCGCGCTAAACGCAAGTCGGAGGTCAGTGCCAAGCCGGTAGAAGCACCACGGAGTGTAGACTCTGAAGTGATTATTAGTGTTGACGAACCAACCGCACGCACTGCTGCATGGGTACGAACCAACTACGACCGCTTCGTCGCCCGTGTGCTTGAAGTAATCGGAATGTACGGTGACAGCGAGATGGCTAAAAACCTAAATCAAACCTGGCAAATGATAACCCGACTAATTCGCGAAACAATAACCCCGCTGTTCGGTCTTGCAGAAGACTTCATGCGCCGTCCGGCCTCCGCCCGCCGTTCGCCCCTCCATCTCGCCCTCCAGCCGCAGCAGCATTTGAATACCCATTTGCCATAAACATTAGTCACGCCACCCGCGAATTATCGCATCCCCCGCGCCCCGTACCTCGCACCCCGCGCCTTGATTGCGGGGGTTACGCGGCACGCCGCGTCCCTACCGGTCTCGCACCTCGTACCCCGTACCTCGCACCTCGTACCCCGAACCTTGGACCTCGTACCTCGCGCCTCCCTGGCGCGTCGGTGATAAAAAACGTGAAATGTGGCGGGGGCTTGGAGTTTTTTTGCTACTTTTGTTGCATGAACCGTTTTGTACGCATTTTTGTAGCTTTGTGTCTGTCGCTGGTCGCTTTGGGCCGGTGCCAGTCGGCGTATGGTCAGATCAATGCCGAGCAGGTTATGCGCATAGGCCAGAATGCTCTGTACTTTGAGGATTATATCGTTTCTATTCAATACTTTAATCAGGCTATTCAGGCTAAGCCTTATCTGGCGATGCCTTATTTTTATCGCTCGATTGCCAAGCTCAATCTTGAGGATTATCTTGGCGCCGAGGCCGATGCTACGGCTGCGATTGAGCGTAACCCGTTTATCGCCGACGCGTTTGAGGTGCGCGGTGTAGCTCGTCAGAATCAGGGCAATGCTGCCGGTGCTGTCGACGATTACAACCATGCTCTGAAACTCTTGCCCGACAATCGCGGGCTTATGTTCAACAAGGCTATTGCACAGGAGGATATAAAGGATTTTGAGGGTGCTTCGGCCACTTACGAGCAATTGCTCAAATCTTATCCGCGTTACGAGAATGGTTATATGGGCCGTGCGCGTCTCGAACTCGAGATGGGGGATACGGTTGCCGCGTCGGCCGATCTCGACCGAGCCCTGGAACTGAACCACAATCTCGCCGGTGCCTATGTGATGCGTGCCGAGATAGCGATGAAATCGGGCGACGACGAGCGCCTCGACGGTGCGCGCAGCGATATGGACGAGGCTATCAGGCTGCTGCCCAAGTCGGCCGGCCTATACATCAACCGTGCCTATGTGAGGTACAAGCTCGACGATTTCAGAGGCGCGCTTGACGATTACGAGACATCGATTTCGCTTGACCCCATCAACCCCGTGCCATACTTCAACCGAGGCCTGCTACGCATGGAGACCCTCGACAACGACCGGGCTCTTACCGACTTCAGCCAGGTGCTCCAGCTCGACCCCAACGATTACCGTGCGTTGTACAACCGCGCGATGATATATACCGCCAAGCGCGACTATGCCAGCGCCATTGCCGACATTTCACGTGTGGTTGATGCCTTCCCCGACTTTGCCGGTGCCGTTTATACGCGCTTTACCATCTACAACGAGATGGGTGATCGCCGGCATGCTATGGCCGACTATGACCGCGCGATGGATATGTTTAAAAAAGACCGCCGCCGACTGCAGGAGTCGCAGGTTGTAGCCGATGCCGGCTCGCAGCATCCCGCAGGTTCAAATGACAAACCGGCCGACGGCAAACCGCAGCAGGGCGCAAGTACTGCTCCTACGGCCGACGATGATGCCGCCGATATGGCGCGTGAGAGCGCCGAGGAAGTTGCCCGCCGCTTCTCGTCGCTGCGCACTATCGACAACAATGTCGAGGTGGCCGAGGAACACAACAACAAGAATATCCGTGGCAAGGTACAGGATCGCAACCAGACGATTATGCTCGAGCCGTTATTCAAGCTCAGTTACTATGCCGACGATGATGCCATCGACAATTCGGCCATTTACTATATAACCGAGGTCAATGCCGCCAACGCTACTCGTGCACTGCGCCAGCCCCTGGTGGTGACGCTCCACGATACCGGCCCTTCGAACGAGGATGAGATAGCCCATCACTTCCAGTCGGTCGACTACTACAACTCATACGTGGCAACCCACACGCCCCGCGCCATCGATTATCTTGGCCGTGGCATGGACTTCATGATGTTGCACAATTATCAGTCGGCTATACTCGACTTTGGCCGAGCCATAGAGCTTACGCCCGATTTCACGATTGCTTATTTCATGCGCGCCGTAGCTCGCTATAAGGACTTGAAGGCTCGCGAGGGAGCCGATGCGATGGACGGTGAGCGTATCACCGACCGTCATGTTGCCGGAGCACGTACCGCAAGCGCGATGGCCGAGATTCTTGCCGACATCGATCGCGTTATCGCTCTATCCCCCCGTATGGCTCTCGCCTATTACAACCGTGGAAACATACTGGCCGAGACCGGCGATGTCGACGGTGCCATTGCTGCCTATACTAGGGCTGTGGAACTCGAGCCCGGGCTTGGTGTGGCCTATTATAACCGTGGATACCAGTATCTGCAGCAGGGCGACAGCCGTAACGGTTCGGCCGACCTGAGTCGTGCCGGTGAGCTCGGTATCGTGTCGAGCTACAATCTGCTCAAACGAATGAATAGATAAGAATAACCAAATACATTCTAAAAAAAAATTTAACCATGTTAAACGCCCGTGACAAAGAGATCCTCGCTTCAAGAGGTATCACCGAGGAGCAACTCCTTGAACAAGTAAAACGTTTTGAAACCGGTTTCCCGTTTCTTAAGATTGCCGATTCGGCCCGCGTGGGAGCCGGCATCGTAGCCCTTGACGCCGCTCAGGAAGATGAGGCGGTAGCCCGCTGGCGCCGCTATCTGGCCGACGGTGGGTCAGTGTCGAAGTTTGTGCCCGCATCGGGTGCGGCATCGCGCATGTTCAAAGCTCTCTTTGCCTTTGTCGACGGCGATAGCGATGTTCCCGCCGAGGGTAGCGATGTCGACAAACTCATCAAGGATATCGACCGCCTGCCTTTCTATAAGGAGCTTGACGAGGTGATGCAGCGCCTGCATGGCAAGAGTATAAAACAGCTTCTGGCCGATGGCCGCTATAAGGACGTCATCGCCGGAATCATCAACTCCGACGGTTTGAACTACGGCAACCTGCCCAAGGGGTTGCTGTCGTTCCACGCCTATAACGACGGCACTGTGCGCACTCCCGTTGAGGAGCAGCTTGTTGAGGGAGCACAGTCGGCTACCGATGCCAACGGCCATGTTAAACTGCATTTCACCGTTTCGGGCAACCATCGCGCCCTTTTCGAGAAGAAGCTCGCCGAGGCCATCCCCGCTGTAGAAAAGCGCATGGGCGTGAAGTTTGACGTGTCGATGTCGGAGCAGAAACCCTCTACCGACACCGTTGCCGTTAACCCCGACAACACACTGTTCCGTGAGAATGGCGACCTCGTTTTCCGTCCCGGAGGTCACGGCGCTCTTATACAGAATCTTAACGATATTGACTCGGCTGTTGTATTCATCAAGAACATCGATAATGTCGTGCCCGATTCGCGTCGTGAACCTACCTTGCGCTACAAGCAGGTGCTCGCCGGCTATCTCATCGAGCTTCACGATGTGATTGCGGCATATCTCACCGATCTTGCAGCCGGAAATTATGACCGCGCCAAGCTCGACGAGATGCTTGCATTCGCCCATGACAAGCTGTCGATAAGCCACGACGGAGCCGACAAGATGACCGATGAGGAACTCGCACTTTACCTCACCGCCAAGTTCAACCGCCCCCTGCGCGTTTGCGGCATGGTGCGTAACGAGGGTGAGCCCGGCGGCGGTCCCTACCTTGCTTATAACCCCGACGGAACCGTATCGCCTCAGGTGCTCGAAAGCACACAGATCGATCCCGAGAACGCCGAGTATGCAGCCATGGTGTCGAAGGCTACACACTTCAACCCCGTCGACCTCGTTTGCTACATTAATGATATTAACGGCAAGCCCTACGATCTTCCCCGATACGTAGATCCCGCTACCGGCTTCATCTCGAGCAAATCATTGCACGGCAAGACATTGCGCGCACTCGAACTCCCCGGCCTGTGGAACGGCGCCATGAGCGACTGGACCACCGTCTTTGTCGAAGTCCCCATCGCCACCTTCAACCCCGTCAAGACCGTCAACGACCTCCTCCGCCCCGTCCACCAGCCCCTGTAAAGGCCCAAGGTTTTTTAGGTACGAGGTACAAGGTACGAGGTTCGGGGCCCGGGTTTTGGCCCCGGGGGGGCTGGGACCGATACTTGTAGGGACGCGGCGTGCCGCGTAACCCCAGCAAAACAAGGCCGAGGCCCAAGGTCCATATCCCCGAATCGGAACCAAAATGATTTCCCCCTATACACCCTCGGTGTATCAAAATAAAGGTGAGGCTGCGCACGCACTGTGCAGCCTCGCTTTGGTTTTTGTGGCGGTGCCAACAAAAATTAACCTCAAAGTGGTGGGTGGATACGGCGGAAATCGCTATCTTTGCCCGATAAAGTGAATCGACTCATCAATGCGTCAACCATTATATAGAGCAATCACGCTCCTGTGTCTGATTATCAGCATTATGCTAAGCGCTTCGGCCGACAGCCCGTCGGCCGCTACGCAGCGTGTGCCGATGAGTGATGTCATGGTGGAGGCCGATTCGCTCACGGTAGAGCCTAACGCCAAGCTCATTCGACCCCGTTTTAACCGAATCGATTCGACTGCTGTTAATGTCGATACGGCGGCTGTCGATAGCGTGGCCGGCAAAGTCCCTGTTGATTCGCTCCCGTTGTTGCCACGCCTCCAGCGCCGTGGCCAGTCACGCTTTATCAGAGAGAAAGTCGACCTCGACGCACCTGTCAATTTCGAGTCGACCGACTCGGTCGTGATGTTCGGCCGCGATCTCGTGTTCCTCTATGGCGATGCTCAGGTGACCTACGGCGAGCTCAAACTCGACGCAGCCGAGGTCAAAGTGGATATGCGCACGAGCGATGTCTATGCCATGGGACGCGCCGACTCTACGGGTGAGGTCATAGGCACTCCCGTGTTTGAGGAGAAAGGCACCCCCTACGAGAGCGAGACGATGAGCTATAACTTCAAGAGCAAGAAGGGTTTCATTACCAATGTGGTTACCCAGCAGGGCGAGGGATACATCACCGGCGGTCGAGCCAAGAAGAATGATGACGACTCGTTCTTTTTTGAAGACGGTAAATATTCGACCTGCGACAATCACGACCATCCGCACTTCTATCTTCAGCTCACCCGCTCGAAACTTAAGCCGGGCAAGAATGTCGTGACCGGTCCGGCCTACATGGTGCTTGCTGGATTGCCGTTGCCGCTTGCCGTGCCGTTCGGTTACTTCCCGTTCAGCGACAGTTACGCGTCGGGTGTTATTGTGCCCACATTCGGCGACGATTACAACCGCGGATTCTATCTGAGCAACGGCGGCTATTACTTTGCCATCAACGATAATATCGACCTGGCGCTCACCGGTGAAATCTACACCAAGGGTTCGTGGGGTCTTAACGCGCAGTCGACCTACAACAAGCGTTACAAATACTCCGGTAACTTTGCCGTCAACTACCTTACAACCATTACCGGGGACAAGGGGCAAAGCGACTACACGAAAGCCACCAACCTGCAGGTGCGCTGGAGCCACAGCCAGGACTCGAAGGCCAATCCTAACATGACGCTGTCGGCCTCGGTCAATTTCACCACCTCCGGATATACCCGTAACGACCTGAATAGTTACTATTCGTCGGGCTTTACCGAGAACACCAAGAGCTCGACGGTCAACATGACCTACCGATTCCCCAACAGCAAGTGGTCGCTATCGAGCACGATGAACATATCGCAGCGTACGCAGGACTCCACGCTCACGGTCTCGTTCCCCAACTTTACGGTGACCATGAGCCAGGTGTACCCCTTCAAGCGCAAGCGAGCTGTGGGCGACGAGAAGTGGTATGAGAAAATACGTATGTCCTATTCGGGCCAGTTCCAGAACTCGCTTACCGCCAAGCAGGACGAGTTTTTCAAGAAAAGCCTTATCAAGGACTGGCGCAACGGCATGAAGCACAACATACCCATCTCGGCCACGTTCAACCTGTTCAAGTACATCAACCTCACCCCGTCGGTGACGCTCAACGACCGCATGTACACCAGCAAGGTGCGCCGCCAGTGGGACCCCAACGCCGCAGCCGAGGTGTGCGACACCACCTACAGTTTCTACAACGTGTGGGATTTCAACGCGTCGGTATCGATGGATACCAAGATTTACGGCTTCTTCCAGCCCCTGCCCTTCCTGGGCGACAAGGTCAAGATGATACGCCACGTCATCACCCCCACCGTGTCGTTCAATGCCGCGCCCGACTTCTCGTCGCCATTCTTCGGCTACTACGGCAACTACCAGTATACCAACGCCGCCGGTGAAGTGGTAAGTCGCAAATACTCGATGTTCCCCAACTCGCTTTATGGAGTCCCCGGACAAGGCAAGCAAGGATCCGTCTCGGTGTCGATAGCCAATAACCTCGAGATGAAAGTCAAGAGCGACAACGACAGTATAGGCGAGAAGAAAGTATCGCTCATCGAGAACTTCACGGTGTCGCAGAGCTATAACTTCGCCGCCGACTCGCTCAACTGGAGTAATATCAACACCTCGATACTGTTGCGCCTCACCAAGGGATTCAATCTTAACCTCTCGGCAGTGTGGGATGTCTACACCTATCAGCTCAACTCGGCCGGAAACCCCGTGCGCGTAAACATTCCCCGCTGGAAAGCCGGCAAAGGGCTCGGCAAACTGTCGAGCACCGGCACATCCTTCTCCTACACATTTAATAACGATACGTTCAAGAACCTGTTTGGCGGTAAGAAAACCGGAGATACCAAAAAAGGCCCGAAGGAGAACGATGATGGAGAAGAAGACGAGTTTGATGACGATGTGGATCGCCGGCGACCTCGCGGAATACGAGGCCGCGATAACGATGAAGAAACTATGGCGGTAGGATCAAACGGCTACATGCAGTGGTCGGTGCCATGGAGCCTTACGTTCAACTACTCGGTAAACTATGGTTACGGCACGTTCAACAAAGAGAAGATGGAATATAACGGCCGTATAACCCAGAACCTCAGCTTCTCGGGCAACATACGCCCGACGGCCAACTGGAACTTCAGCTTCTCGGCGAGCTACAACTTCGACACCCATAAACTCGCCTACATGAACTGTAACATCTCGCGCGACCTGCACTGCTTCACCATGTCGGCGAGCGTAATCCCGGTAGGCCCCTACAAGAGCTTCAACTTCCACATCTCGGTGAAGTCGTCGCTGCTGAGCGACCTCAAGTACGACAAACGCTCCTCAAGCTCAACCGGAGTACGCTGGTACTAACCCGAAGGTTGTGATAAAACATTACGCGGATTATTCTTGAACAGCAATCGGAGCCTGTTCGAAAATAATCCGCGTGTAGTATGTTTAGGAGCGTTCTGTTAGAAATTGTTTAAATTTGTATGATACAGATTTTTAGAATACGTAACCGAAGCCTACGCTTACATATATCGGGTACATATTGAAGTTCACTGTCTTGAACGATGAGTTGAAAATGCTGTTGCAGCCCCAGGTGAGGTTGGCATTGACAAGCAGGTGTTTGTAGGCCGACCATGAGATGCCACCCTGGAATCCCCACTGGAAATGGCGCAGGTCGTCGCCGAAGTCGTAGGAAGCGCGAGAGTCACCTTCAAAGACATACTTGTCACCGGTAGGGTCACCTTCCCGCAGGTAGCCGTCGTAGACAAATCCGTCAAAATCGTTGGTGAACGCATAGGCAATGTAGGGACCGACATTGGCCTTGAGGCGGTCGTTGATGCGATATACAGCTGTGACAGGAACGACGAGCTGCTGCGAGTGATACTTGGTCTGCACCTTGCCGGTCCAGCGACCGCTAAGTTTGTTGCCGTTGTCGAGAATTTCCATGCCGTAGTTTTTTACGTCGGCCTTGGTTTTCATGCCTCGGGTGTCTAACCTTAGGCCTACAGCCACGCCCCAGCGATTGTCGGGGGTAATCCATTTGGTTACGGTTGTACCGATCATGAGGTTGAGGTCGGGGCTGTACGAATCGATGTGCCTTATCTCGGCAGGCAGTGGAATGGGGGTGGCTCCGCCGATGCTGGTGCCGGCGTTGACCTCGAATTCAAGACCGAGGAGTTTGAAACGGCCGTCGGCGCTGTCATTCTGGGCTGCGGCAGTAGCGGAGGTTAGCAGTAGAGATGCTGACAGGAAAGTCTTATATATTAATGTCTTTTTCATCGTAGGGGTGATATTCAAACGGGGGGGAACTATATGTTTATTTATCGCTTTTGCATGAGATAAGAAGCTCGTCGACCCACAGTGTGCTGCCGATTGCACCGCAGAAGTAGTCGCCGTCCTGGCTTGAACTCATTACCACGGCTATGTTGTACATTCCTTCTTTAAGTTTGGTCTCGTCGATTGATCGGCCCTCCCACATTGTGAACGGAACCGAGAAGCTTACCCATTCATCGCTGGCATGGCGGTCGGGAATCTCGGCCGAGCCTATGATGGCCGTGTTGTTGCGGTCAAGAACATTGGTGCCGTCGAGCCATTGCAACTCGGGCGATGTCTCGTACATTACGATATAGAGGTTGAACATATCTGTCTTGCCGGCAACGGGAATGAAGTTACCGTCGGCGTCGGTCTCGCAGTAGGTCTCGCCGGGTGTGAACTTATAGTACCCGCTGAAGGACAGCGGCTCGTTGTAGAACGGCGTGCCGAAGTGGGTTGCCTCGAGCGGACGGGTGACTGCGCTCTGGCTGTCAAAGTTGCCTATGAAAAGGTTTCCGGCCGCGATAGGTTTTTTGAGGCGGGCTCCCCATGAACCTGTAGAGCGGGTAGTGAGCACGACACATTTCCCGTCGTAGCCTTCGGCCGACTGGTAGGTGGGGAATGTGTTGGGCGTAGAGGCCTGCAGTGACAGCGCGTAGGCCGAGTTGGCGCTAGCCCACACGAGGGTCTCTTTGCCGTTGGTTCCTATCTCGAAGAATTCGTCATACTTGCATGCGCCACCGAGGGCCGGAATCTCGCGCACCTGTTCGAAGTTATAAGCGAGATTTATAATGTTGTTTTTCTGGACCTCGACGGTATATGTCTTGTGCCACTCGCCATCCTCTGAGGTAACTGTGTAGCTCTGTGCAAACAGGAAGTTACGCGGGGTGCCGCTCGGCGGGTCGATGGTCGCTCCGGGGGTGAGGCGGAACTCAGGGGCTAACGGCTGAAGCAACGATACATCGTTCTTGACGATCAGTGTTACTTTGTTGTTCTCGATGATGGGTGCGCGGTTCAATATGTCGTCGGGCAACGTGACGGCCAGAATGTCACACTCGGCATTGAGCGGTTCTTCCTTTATACAGGAAACCATTGAAATAGTTGATGCTGCAACAATTGCAACACAAAGGCGATTATTAAATGTCATGACATTAAAACAGTGAAGATTCCAAATCGAAGTGCAAAACTTTGAGATAGGAATAACTCATTCTC